>JACQPF010000147.1 GCA_016207625.1 Elusimicrobiota bacterium
CTGTTCCAGCTCATCAAGGCCAAGGTGATCGACGTGGCCGAGGCCTTGTCCTTCTCCAACAATCCGAACGATTTGAAGATCCAACTCCAGTCCCAGGGGATCGTGGAGGGGAATGCGGAGATCCCCATCAACATGCCCCCGGGCCTGCGAAATCTCCAAGGAGGTGGGATGTAATGGTCCCTCGCGAGCGTCTCTCATCGTTTCCCGTTTTTGAGCATTTGCCGGCCGGCGCGCTGGACCGGCTGGCCGAATCCATCACCGAAGAACTGCATCCGCAGGGGTCCATCCTTTTTAAAGAGGGGGATGAGGGGGACGCCGTTTTTTTCGTCATCCGAGGAGAAGTCCTCATTCGGAAAATTTTGGACAAGCAGAAGGCCACCTACAAGATCCTTTCCCGCGTCAGCCCCGGCGGGTATTTCGGCGAGATGGCGCTTCTGGAAAAAGCGCCGCGGTCCGCCTCGGCCTTGGCCGTTTCGGACGTCGCGTTGATGAAACTCCCCAGCTCGGACTTCCGCCGGCTTCTGGAAGGGGATCCGCAATCCGCGTTGCAGCTTTTTCGCGGGCTGGTCATTACCTTGAGCGCGCGCCTGAGGCAGACCTCCATCGAGATGGTCGCTTTCTTCGAAGTGGGCCGGGCCCTGGCCCAGGGTTTGGATACGAAGTCCCTGGCCCGGCACGTCTTGTCCGTCGTCAAGCAATCGCTGGGGGACGAGCTGTTCGGAGCTTTGTATTATTGGAATGAATTCAGCGCCGAGTATGAGCCGATGGCTTTCGAGGGGGAATGGCCGGAATCCCTCAAGCAGGGCCGGGGACAAGGCGATCCTCTTTTTCATTGGTTGCTGCAGAAAAAAGAATGCGTCCTCTCCAAGGATTGGCTCACCGACGACCAATTCCCGGATGAAATGCGCGCCGCATGGCCCCACTTTCGGTCCATGCTGGCGGCGCCGTTGATCGGCACGAAAGGCTGCATCGGCTTCACCATTTTCGGTTATGGGAAACAAATCAACATGTTGACCTCCGGCCACCGGCAGATGTTGGCGGGCATTTCCAACCTGATCGCGCCCGCTTTTGAAAACGCGGCCATGCGAGAAGAGATCGAATCCAAACGAAGGCTGGACCGCGCAAAAGCGGCTCCCTTTTAATGACCCTTCGTTCCCGTGATTTCCTGGCCCTGGCCAAGCAAGCGGCCCGATGGTGCGATGAGAAAAAGGCCCACGACATCCTGCTCTTGGATGTCCGGCCTCTCTCCAGCCTGGCGGATTTCTACCTCTTGGCGTCGGTGGAATCGTCCACGCAGCTCCAAGCCATTCAAGACCACATCGCCCGGCAAGTGAAGGAGGATTTCCAACTCAACCCGCTTCGCTACGATGGCCGGCGAAGTCCCCAATGGGCGGTGTTGGACTACGGCGGGATCGTCGTCCATCTGATGCATCGCTCCGCCCGCGCCTTCTACGGGTTGGAGCGTTTGTGGGAAGGCGGCCGCCACGTTCGGTGGGATATCGCTCCGGTGAAAAAGACCTCGAAATCGCGAAAGAAATAAACGTCCTCTTGCCAGCTCTCAGCGCAATCCTATCCTCAAAATTCGCCGAAACATTCCAAGCCCTCGGCTTGAGCCGCGAGCTTGGTGACGTCGTGATCTCCCAGCGGCCGGACCTGGGTCAATTCCAATGCAACGGGGCCCTGGCGGCGGCCAAGGGTCTCAAGCGCAACCCCATGGAGATCGCCCGCGAAATCGTCGACCGCGTCCGGGACCCTCAGACCTTTAAAGAAATCACGATCGCGAACCCCGGGTTCATCAACGTCAACCTCTCGGATTCTTTTTTGGCCGAGTACGCCGAAAGCCTCTCGAGAGACGGCCGGTTGGGATGTCTTCCCGTCACTCATCCGCAAAAAGTGATCCTGGATTTCGGCGGCCCCAACATCGCCAAGCCCATGCATGTGGGCCATTTGCGCTCCGCCATCATCGGTGATTCCCTCCAGAGGCTGCTTCGGTTCCTCGGGGAACAGGTCACCGGCGACATCCATCTGGGGGATTGGGGGACTCAGATGGGCATGCTCATCGATGAACTCAAGAGACGTCGCCCCGAACTCCCCTATTTCGACGCCGCCACCGCCGGAGAATATCCCGCGGAGCCTCCCGTGGCCATCGCGGAGCTGGAAGAGCTTTATCAGGCCGCCTACGCGCGGGCCAAAAGCAGCGAGGAGGAGATGGCGTCCGCGCTGAGAGCGACGGTGGAGCTCCAGCAGGGCCGTCCGGGATACCGGGCGCTGTGGAAGCATTTCGTCAACGTTTCCGTCGAGGCGCTCAAGAAGGACTTGGGCGATCTCGGCGTCACGTTCGACCTGTGGTTCGGGGAAAGCCGGTACCAGGACCGCATCCCCAAAATGCTCGAAGAGCTCAAGGCCCAGGGGCACGCCCAATGGAGCGAGGGCGCCCTCGTCGTCCATCTGGACCAGGAGCCCGGAAAAAAGAAAATCCCGCCGTTGATCCTCGTGAAGTCCGACGGCGGCTACCTCTACGGCACCACGGACCTGGCCACGATTGACGAACGCATCAAGGACTTCGGAGCGCAACGCCTCCTGTATGTGGTCGATAAACGGCAAAGTCTGCATTTCGCGCAGGTCTTCCAAGCCGCGAAGGCGACCGGCATCGCGGAGAACGCCCGGTTGGAGCATGTGGCGTTCGGCACCATGAACGGTCCCGACGGAAAGCCGTTCAAGACCAGGACCGGCGGCGCGATGAAGCTTAAGGACCTGATCGAGATGGTGACGGCCGAAGCGCATCAAAAGATGTCCGAGGCGGGCGTGGCGGAGGGCTATGAGGCCGCCGAACGGGAGGACATCGCGAAAAAAGTGGGCATTGCCGCCCTCAAGTTCGCGGACCTCATGAATGACCGCACCACCGATTATTTGTTCGATTTGGAGAAATTCACCCGTTTTGAAGGCCGCACCGGGCCCTATCACTTGTACGCGGCCATCCGCATTAAATCCATCCTCCGGAAAGCCGAGGAGAAAGGGCTGGCCCCCGGAACCCTCCTTCCTCCCACGGATGATGAGAGGGAGCTGGTCTTAAAGCTTTGTCAATTCCCGGAGGCGGTCCGCGGCGCCTGCGCGAACCTTGCGCCGAATGTCTTGTGCGAGTTCGCCTACGATTTGGCGCAGGACTTCAGCCGATTCTACGAGCGTTGCCACATCCTGCGAGAAGAAGACGCGAGGCTCCAGGCCTCCTGGCTGGCCCTGTCGCGCCTTTGTTTGCGTGAAATAGAACAGATTTTGTTTCTATTGGGCATCCCCATCCCCGAGCGGATGTAGAAGACAGGAGAGCGGCCATCCCCGCAAAGATCCTCATCATCGATGACGATCCCGAGGTCCGGGACCTCGTGAGCCAAATCCTTCAAAAAGCCGGCTTCAAAACGGAGACCGCCGAAAGCGCCGAGAAGGGGCTTGAGGAATTGCGGCATGCCCTTTATGACGCGATTGTTTTGGACGTCAACCTTCCCGGTTTGTCGGGAATGAAGATGTGCGAGCTCCTGAAACAGGATCCGTCCACGGTCCGCCTGCCCATCATCATGCTCACGGCGGAAAGCGATTCCCGGTCCAAAGTGCAGGGTCTCGTGACGGGAGCGGACGATTACATCACGAAGCCTCCTGTGCCGGAGGAACTCGTCGCGAGGCTCAACGCTCTCCTCCGCCGGGTGAAGTATGCGGGGGCTCCCGCACAAGTGCTCGAGGTGAAAGACCTTCGCATGGACCTGGACCGTCATGAGGTCTTTGTCCAAGGCAAATCCGTTCCGTTGCGACCTAAGGAATTCCAGCTTCTGGCCTTATTCTTGGAAAAGAAAGGGCGGGCCCTGCCCCGCTCGGCGATCTTTGAGACCCTGTGGCCCGGAGAACTGGTCACGGAACACACCCTGGAAGTGCATGTCAATCACCTTCGGGACAAATTGGGCCCGTTGTCCACCTATCTGCAAACCATCCCCGGCTTCGGCTATAAGTTTCAAGATTGAGGAAATTTTGAGGCCCCTTTGAGGCTTTTTTAAGCCATTTCTTTCTATACTGATAAAGAAAGGGACTCTGAACCAGGGGGATGGC
>JACQPF010000148.1 GCA_016207625.1 Elusimicrobiota bacterium
CCGAGATGACGGCCGAGGCCACGCCGTTGACCTTCTCCAGCCGTTGCTTGACGACTTTCTTCGTCACCTCCGTCAGCACCGACATCGGCATTTCACCTGAGATGGAGAAGATCAGCATGGGCTGGGCGAAGGGGTTGATGCGGTTGATGATGGGCTCGTCCGCTTCGCCCGGCAAACGGTCCTTGA
Source organism: Elusimicrobiota bacterium (assembly GCA_016207625.1). Classification (GTDB taxonomy): domain Bacteria; phylum Elusimicrobiota; class Elusimicrobia; order FEN-1173; family FEN-1173; genus JACQPF01. Next base: position 187 of record JACQPF010000148.1, read on the forward strand.
TTTGATCGATCTTCTCGCGCGTGGAGAGATGGGCGAACCCCATGTCGGTGCCCCAGTCGAACTCCAGGGTCACCATGGAGATGCCTTCCTTCGAAAGCGAGCGGACCCGCTTCAAATTCGGCACGGTCCCCACGGATTCCTCGATCACTTTGGTGATCAGGTTCTCGATTTCCTCAGGGGCGGCGTTGCCGTAACGGGTGATGACGAGGAGCTGGGGGAAGGAGATGCTCGGAAACAACTCCCGCGGCGTCATGAACCACGAGATGGCCCCCAAGAGGAACAACCCGACGTAAAACATGGTGGCGGTGACGGGCCGCCGGACGCAAAAACTGGATAGGCTCAACGCAACCCCTCGATGGCGTCCACGCTCATCCCCACGGCTTTTTCGAGCGAGGCCAGCGAAACGCGGTAAAACGCCATGGCCTCCTCCTGGGAGACCACCGCTTCCGTCAAAGACGATTCCGCCGCCAGGGCTTGCGACGGCTCGATGAGGTTCATCCGCTCCTTTTGCCGCGCGATGTTCTGTTCTTTCCGGCGGTACGTCAGCTCCTGCTCCGCCCCCTTGAGCTGGATCTTGGCTTTCTGCATGCTGTAGTAGGCTTCACGCACTTCCACATCGATGTTGCGGCGGGTTTGATCCCGTTCCATGAGGGCCTTTTCTTTATTCATGGTGGCCTGCCGCCGCTCGGAGATGCCCCGAAGCCCGTCCAAAAACCCGACGCTGGCGGTCACGCCGCGCGTTTCCGTCCGCGACGACTCACCCAGGTCGGGAGCCGTTCTTTCGCGCGTACCCGTGCCGCGGGCGGAGTTTCCCATGAAAAACATGCTGGCTTGAACACCGACGTTCCAGCTTTTCTTCAGCTTGAGGTCCTCGGTCTCAAAAGCGCCGCCCGCCTTTCCCAGAAATCCGCTGGCGTCGATCTTCAACCGGCCGTCGGCCTTCGCCGCTTTTTCTCCGTAAACCTGCATGCGCGCGGTGTGCTCCGCGGAAATCATCTCGGGCCGGTGGCGGAGGGCCAGCTCGACCAAGGATTCCACCGGGGTGTTCAGCTCCAGGATTTCCGACGGGTCCAGCGCCTCCGGGTCGGGGATGGGCTCAGGAAGAGGTTCCGGGAGGTCCAGCAGGGCCTCCAGCTTGATGCGGGCCACCTCGATGTCCTTCTCATCGGAAAGCGTCCGGTAATGGATCTGCGTGTATTGCGACTCCACCCCCAGCGCCTCCGCTTCGGTGATGAGCTCCAACTGCTTCTTCTTCCGCGTCAACTCCAGGACTTTGTTGGCCCGGTCCAGCAGTTCCCGGCGGGCCTTCATGGTGCGTTGTGATTTGGCGAAATTGTGGTAGGCCTTGATGATCTCGAAGGTGATGTCGGCCTGGGTCTTCTGGACGTTTTGGGCGGAAATCCGTTTCTGCTCGGCGGCCTGGCGAAGGGAATAGTATAAACGCCCGCTTTGGAAGATCGGCTGTCCCAACTGGACGCCGACCTCTTTCCGGCGGAAGTCCGTGTCGTCCTCGGCCGTTGTCGTCGACATCTCCAAAGTTCCCAGGGAGCTTTCGTATTTCCCCGTGACGGACGGAAACAGGGATCGGGCGGCCTCGGTGTACCGGAATTTGGACAACCGATACTCATCTTCCGCCATGCGCAGGGGGACGTGGTTGGCCAAACCGACGTCCAAAAAGTCCCGCAACACGGGGTCCGGCGGCAACGACGCCCGGATATGGCCCTTCCGTTTCGGCAAGATGGGTTCCGGAGCCGTTCCCGGCAGGCGGAACGACGCCCGCGACGGACGCGCACCCGTCCCCCTCATTTCAACGACGAGGATCCAATCCCTTTGGCTGATGGTGTAATTGGCGGGCCCGTTCAGTTTAATGAGGACGTAGTCCACCGACACCGATTTGCCGTCCTCGGGCGTCGCCCCTTTGTACCCCATCCGGATTTCTTGAATGACTTTGTCGTCGGGCCGATCCACCGCCGGACGCTTGGAAACGGTGGGCTCGGACATGTATAAAAAAAGCGCGGAGGGACTGCTTTGCGACAGCTCCCGATATTTCAAGGGCTGGCTGCTTTGGATGATGACTTTCGTCGTTTTCCCGGCGGGCTGGACGCTGATGTTCTCGATGACGTTCGCAGCGCCTGATTCGTTTCCCTTCCATTCGGCCGTCAGGAACCCGGGGAGCAGGGTCCCCCAAAGCCAAACGAAAGTCAGAACGAGAAAAGGCTTCATGTCCGTCTCACTGTTTCTTGTTCTCCGCCAGGGCTTTGATGAGCGCCTGCCGGGCTTTTTGATAATCAGGGTCGACGCGGAGGACCGACTGCCAAACCTTGATCGCTTCCGAGACGTTCCCCTGCGAATAGGCGACCAAACCGTCTTTGTAAAGCTTCTCCGCCTGAACTTTTTGTTTGTTCCGAATGTCCTGAAGAGAATCTTTCGCCACGTTGTCGCCGGGGTTACGGCTGATGTACCGTTCTAAATGCTCGATCGCCTCATTGTATTTCTCTTCCTTGGCGAAGCCAAGGGCCCTTTGATACCCCGAAGAAGGCGAGCTGGAACCGGAGCTATAGGACGAGCCGTACGAGTACCCGGAAGACCCGCGTCCTCGCAACTGGATGCGCTGCAAATATTCGCCCGGCAGCGTGCTCCCGGGGTCCAGCTCCTGGACTTTCTTCCATAGTTTGACGGATTCGGCGTATTCCTGCTCGACATAGGCGTTCATGGCTTTCTCCGTCAGGTTCTGAACGTCCTCAGCCCGCCGTCTTTCGCTGTCCCGAATGGCTCCGTCCTGCGCTTGGCGAAGCCCTTCCAACGCCTCGGCGTTGTTCGGTAGGATCTTTAACAGCTCCTGCCACGCCTGAATGGAACCTTCGAAGTCCCGTTTCTTGATGTTCTCCCAGCCCAGCGTCTTGTAAAAACCGATGCGCTCTTCCCTCTGCTGCTCTTCCAAGCGCCGCTTGGCCTTGTCGATCTTGGCGACGAGAAAGATCTTGTCGGGGTCGAAGGCGTACACTTGCTCCCACACTTGGGCGGCCTTGTACCAATCCCCGTCCAGATAGGCCAAAACCCCCTTGGAAAAAAACCAGTCGCTGGTGTTCGGCCGGGCTTTTTCGTGAAGCGCCTCGGCCCGCTTCCTCACCGATTCGGAGAGTTTCGAGGCGTCGGGATGGTTCGGCACCCGCCGGAGCACGCTCCTGAGCCTGTCATGCGCGTCCACCCAATCGCCCCGCCGGATCGCCTCCTGAGCGGATTTCAAGGCCGGACGCTCCTGGGCGCGTTCCCGCTCGACCTTCAACTTCAACTGCCGCTCCGCGGATTTGATGCCCTGCTTGGCCGTTTCGTTCCTGGGATCCATCTCCAGGGCTTTTTGAAAATAGGTGGCGGCGTCCTCGAACCTCTCTTCCAAAAACGCCTCCAGGGCCTGTTCCATCAATTCCGACGGAGAGAGAGAGGTGATGCGCGCGGCCCAGGCGGAGGGGGCGGCCATGGACATGAACGAGGCGAGAGCAAAACAATAATAAGTTCGGCGCGTGCGGACAGCCCTCATGGATTCGGATTGTCCGCGGCGCTCTTCTCCTTGACGTACTGTCCGACTTTGTCTCTCAGCTTCCGGAAGTTGATGGGCTTCGTCAAAATGGCTTGGGCCGCCGACAACATGCCTTGCCGGTCGGCTTCTCCGGCCAGGATGGACACGATGATGACGGGGATGGTGGAGGTGTCGGGGTCTTCCTTGAGCCGTTTCAGGAGCTCGAACCCGTCCACGTTGGGCATCTGCAGGTCGAGGGTGATGAGGTCCGGCTTGAACTCCTTGGCGGCGGCAATGGCCTTGTTGCTCTCGGTCACGGTGCAAACGGCGTAACCGAGCTCGGAACAGAAGTCGGAGATCAACTCCGCGATGCCGGGTTCATCGTCGACAACGAGAATGCGTTCTTGCCTGGTCTCTTCGTTCACGGATCCCCCATGTTGTATCAATAAATTTGTTTATAGACGCATTAAGTTTTGATCATATTGCCGGATTTGTCAAGGCGATTTGGTTATCAGTTTTTCTGGCAAAACAAAACGTCGTAGTATGAAGGCAATGTTGAGGTTGCTTCCGATGAGAAGGTAGCCATATTGAACGTATGATCGTGTGATCCTTGAGTATCGGACAAAGTGGGACCGATGTCCGCGTTGTGGGATTGCCCTCCTGCGTTCGCAGACGCTCCGGTGATGGTGGCCGCGTGGCTGTGGCCTCCGTTGAGATCAGTTTGTATGTTTTTAATGGCGACACCAAGACCCGTCGTACCCCCATCCACCGCTTTACCAGATCCATTCTGGCCATGAGAATGCGTGGGTGCAGTGTCTGTTGTTCCGGCAAATGTTCCGGCACCATGCGAATGGTTTGAGACGGCGTCCGTGGCCGTCAAAGCGGGATCGGTGGTGTGACCGTGACCACCGTTCGAACTGGTGGTTGTCCCGAGGGGGTTGACATCGTGCACGTGCGTGCTGGATCCGCCCATGCCCCCGGAAGCCGCCGCGCCGCGCAGGAACCGCCCGTCGAAGGCGGCCACGCGGGTCCAGCCCGTCGGGCAGCTCCCCGTAAAGATCGCGATCAGGCCGGCCGGGATCGCTCCTTGGCCTGTGAACTGGGCGGCCTTCACGGTGCCGTTCACCTCAAGCTCCGCCGTCGGGCTCGCCGTTTTGATGCCCACCTTGCCGTCGCCCTTCACCGTGAGGAGCTCCTGCCCAGGAGACGTGCCGCTGGACACCCGCAATACGGTCGTTGAAGCCGTTGCGGTGGCGCTTGAGACATGCAGAGTGGCCTGCGGGCCGGCCGTGCCGATGCCCACGCTGCCGTTCTCAAGGATCGTCATCCTCCCCCCGAGGATGGACGGTGCGTCAACGTAGAATTTTCCATTGGCATTTTGGTGGAAACCGATCCCTCCCGGAACTCCGGGATAAACATGCAACGCCGCGTCGGGATTGGGAATCCCGATACCGATGCGGCCCAGGGAGCTGACCACCATGTCCGGCGCGCCCCCGGAGCCGCTGAAGTTCAACCGGTTTTCCGCGTTCATGTTGAACTCGATGTATCCGCGGTTCGAGCCCGCGTCCGTGAACGAGTTGTCCACGGCCGGCTGAATCCGCCAGGCGCTCGTCATCCATTCCGTCGGGTCGGGGTCGGCGGTGACCCTATGCCCAAGGAAGAGCAGTCGATTGGCGTTGGACGAATAATACCGGAATTCCCCGACGTAAACCATGCTGTCGAGGCTTCCCCCCAAGGTGGGGCTTCCGGCGATGAATGCGCCGGAGTTGTTGGTATAGCTCGAATGAGGGCCCACGCTCAATGCCGCCAAGGGGTTCGTTGTCTTGACTCCGACGTTCCCGGTGTTGTAGTAAACGTCGTTGACGTTCGTCACCCACTGGCTGGCGGCGTTGGGGTCCACCCATTTGAACTTACCCCCGGATGTCGAATCAAAAGAGAGCAGGCGTCCGTTCACGGGAACGTCCGTCGTTGAGATGTCCACAGGCAAAAGCGAATAGTTCTGCA
>JACQPF010000152.1 GCA_016207625.1 Elusimicrobiota bacterium
CCGTGGGCGCCTGGCCCTCGCGGAACGCTTCCAAGACGACGTGGGGGCAAGAGGGCAGGGCGAGGGAGCCCGTGTCCCGGTCGATCTTGGCGAAGACGATCCCCGGCGGCACGGCGAAATCCCGCGGAGGCACGTACTTGATGGCCTCCAACATGAAATCCGTCCACCACGGCACGCTCGTCCCCGCGCTCGTAATGCCCTTGCCGAGGGGCAGGAAATCGTCGTAGCCGATCCAGCAGCCCGCGGCCAGGTCCGGCACGAAGCCGATGAACCAAACGTCGCGCATGTCCTGCGTTGTCCCGGTTTTCCCGGCGACGGGGCGCCGCAACACCCGGGCGTGGCGCGCCGTACCTTCTTCCACCACCGCCTGCAGGAGCCGCGCGACGAGGTAGCCGCTTTGCGGCGTGACGGCCACCTGTCCCTCCGACACATGCTCCTCCAAAACCCGCCCGTTGTGGTCCACGACTTTTTGTATGGCGTAGGGCGTGATGTGCACGCCGTTGTTGGCGAAAGTGGAAAAGGCGCTCACCATTTCTTCGACGGTCACGACCGACGCGCCCAGGCCCAGGGAGAGAACGGGGTCGAGAGAACTTCCGATGCCGGACCGATGGGCGAACTCCATGACGGTCCTGGGGCCCACCCGGTCGATGAGGCGCACCGACACGAGGTTCCGCGAGAGGGCGAGGCCTTTCCTCAAGGTGACTTTTCCCAGATACTTGTCGTCCCAGTTCTTCGGCGCCCAAACGGGGTCCGGCGCATCGGGGGGCATGTCGGGCTGGTAATATCCGGTCACCATCGTCTGGAGCAGAGCGTAGTCGGTGGCCTCCGCGATCAGCTTGGGGTGGCGCGTGACGTCGGTGTAGGCGATGGGGTTGTCGTCCACCAGAGTCGCCGCCGTGAAGCCGGACTCCAGCGCCGCCAGCCACACGAACGGCTTGAACGTGGATCCGGGCTGGCGCTTGGCCTGGATCGCCCGGTTGAATTGGCTTTTCCGGAAGTCCCGCCCTCCCACCATGGCGCGGACCCCCCCGGTCTGCGGATCAAGGGCCAGCAGGGCGCCCTGTACGGACGCGGGCTCGGGGCCCTCCCAAAGGGGCCGCGTTTCTTTCGATAGTTCCCTCCACTTCTTCCAGCGGCGCAAAAGGTCTTCCGTGATCTTCCCGTTCTTCAGGAGGAATTGCATCCTCTGGTCCGCATACCGCTCGTCGAAAGCGCTGAGGTGCTGCTGGGTGGTTTTTTCCGCGGCGCTCTGCATCCGCAGGTCCAGCGTGGTGTGGATCGAGAGGCCGCCCCGGTAGAGGGCGTCCGATCCGTATTTGGGCTCCAGCTCCTGGCGGACGTACTCCACGAAATAGGAAGCCACGGACGGCGCCAGCGGCGTGTCCAGCAGGTGAAGGGGCTGCTCGCGCGCTTTCTGCTCCTCCTCGGGGGTGAGGTAATGGTTTTCCCGCATGCGTCGTAAAACCACGTTTCTCCGCACGAGGGCCCGGTCCGGATGCCGGAAAGGCGAGTACCGCTGGGGCGCCTTGGGCAGCCCGGCCAGGAGGGCGCATTCCGCCAGGTTCAGCTCGTCTGCCCGCTTCCCGAAGAAGACGCGGGCGGCGGCTTCGATCCCATAGGCTCCGTGACCGAAATAGATTTGGTTGACGTAGAGCTGGAGGATCTCGTCTTTGCTGAGGTAACGCTCCATCTGGACGGTGAGGAGGAGCTCTTTGATTTTGCGTTCGACGGTCCTCTCTTGCGAGAGAAAGATGTTCTTGGCCAGCTGCTGGGTGATGGTGGATCCCCCTTGCGCGGTCCGGCGGGCGCGCAGGTTGGCCAGGAACGCCCGAAGGATGCCTTTGACGTCGATCCCCGCGTGCTGGTAGAAAGTTTCGTCCTCGGTGGCGATGGCCGCCCTCTGAAAGTCCAAGGGCACCTGCGACAAGGGCAGGACGCTCCGTCTCTCGACGAAAAGCTCGGAGATGAGTTCGTTGTGGCGGTCGTAAACGCGCGTGATGAGGGACGGCGTGTAGGTGTCCAGGGTGTGAACGGCGGGCGTCTCGCTCAGGTAGCGGCGAGCCGTCCGGGCCGCCCAAACGGCCGACAGCGCGTAAAGGGCCACGAACAGGATCAAAAGGCGGCGATAACGGTAGGGATTTGAAATCATTTGCAAACCTTACATCATCCTAATACAAACCCATGGTTTCCGCAACAAAACGCGGGTTGAAATTCGCGCCGTCTCGGATTATCCTTAAGCCATGTCCATATCTCATGACGCGGTCGGCCGCTATGCTAAGCATGTGGCCTGGAGGAAAATCGATTGCGAGATCGTGATCCTCGACCTCGAGGCCCGCCAATATTTTTCCCTCAACGGGACGGCCAGCCAGGTCTGGGAACTGATCGGGAAAGGGCTTTCCGAGGAGGTCATCGCCGAGGAATTGGCGGACGCCTATCACCAGGACGTCAGCGCGGTCCGCCGGGACGTGACCGCTCTGATCAAGAGGCTCAAGGCGGAGAATTTGGTTTCAAGCGAGAGCGATCCTTTCCCTCCGGAGCCGAAGAAGAAATCGATCTCCCGCCAAATGAAATAAGAGATTATGATTTCGGGGAAACGACACGCGCCAGGATGGACTCGATCTCGTTCAATCGGAACGGTTTGAGCAGGATGGGCCGGCCCGTACGCTCGATCCGGCCCATCATGTCCTCGCCGATGGACCCGGTCATGAAGACCCAGCGGTCCGCCAGGCGCGGCCTGTTTTCTTTCGCCCAATCGAAAAGCTTGAGACCGTCCATTTGGGGCATGCGGAAATCGCTGAGGACGGCGTCGTAATCGTTTCCCAGAAGCTTCTGAACGGCCGCTTCGCCGTCTTCAGCGATTTCCAGCCGATGGCCCAGCTTTTTCAGCACGCGCGTGAGAACGTCTCGGACGACCGGTTCATCATCCACGATTAAAATCCTCAGTCCGGCCGGCAGGACGGGCCGCGCGGCCCCGGCGGGGACGTCCGCTGCGGGACTTTCCGCGGGGAGGGGAAATTCCACGATGAAAACGGCTCCTCCCGCCGGTTTGTTCTCCGCCCAGATCCGCCCTTGCTGTTCCCGCACCATTTCAAAAGAAAGAGAAAGGCCGAGACCCGTGCCTTGATCGACGTCTTTCGTCGTGAAGAAAGGCTCGAAGATCCTGGGGAGGACGTCCGGCGGGATGCCCGGCCCGTCGTCCTCCACCTCCAGGCGGATGCGTCCGTCGCGATGCCGCGTCCGCACGGTCATGACCCCCCGGCCGTGCGCGTCGGACATGGCCTGCTGGGCGTTGGTGAAAAGGTTCAAGACCACCTGCTGGAGTTGAGCGGGGTCCGCGACGAGACGGGGCAAGTCGTGGGCGAAATCCCGCTGGATCTTGATGTCCCTCGTCAGGAACTGATAACGCATCAAACGCACGCAATTGTCGACGACGTGGTTGATTTGGAGGGGTTTCTTCTCCGGCTTGTGCCGCCGCGCGAACGCGGACAGGTTCCGGACGATTTTTTGGCAGCGCTCCGCTTCCTGGCAAAGGATCTCCACCGGCTCCCGCAGGTCCTGGTCCGCCTGGACATCCTTGTTCTGCAGGAGGATCTGGCTGAACCCGATGATCCCGGTGAGAGGGTTGTTGAGCTCATGGGCCACGCCGGAGATGACTTGGCCCATGAGCGTGAGCTTCTGCGTGACGCCGAGATGTTCGCGAAGGTGATCCAATTCCCGCCGGGCGGCGGCCAGCTGCGCGGACTGCTGGTGGACGGCGTGGGAATACATGGAGACGAAGACCGCCACGAGGACCAAAAAAGGGACCCTCAGCAAGAGCGCCGGCTCCCAAAAACTCCATCCGCCGGAGGAGAGATAGAGGATGATGCCGTAGAACAGGCTGGAGGCCAAAGATACGCACGCCACTTGCCAGGGTTGGCGCGTGAAACCGGCCATCAGGATGGTGAGGAAATACACCAAGTATAAGTCGCTGTTGAACCCTTGCGAGAAAAAAATCACCAAAGACAGGAGGGCCACGTCCAAGAGGAACGCGGCGGCTTGAAAGACATGGGAGGCGTGCCATCGCTCCGGGACGGCCATCTGGACCGCGGCCAACACGAGGAAGCTGAGCAGGAGAGAGGTCAGGGTGAGGGGCGAGATGAAGACTGATTTTTCTCCGTAGGTGATGAAGAGGAAAACGGCCAGGAAAAGCGTCAGACGCATGATGACGAACGTGCTCCGCGCCATCACGCGGTTGAGGAAAGTCGAGTCCGTCTGCGGATCCATAGGTGTTTCAAGTCTAAGGCGAAATCCCGCGCGATTCAAGACGGTCCGGACGATTTGATAAAATGAAAGGTAACTCAACGAAGGAGGAGAAATGAAACCGATTCTGTCCGGCCCCATCCCCGCTTTCCGGCGAGATTTGGAAATCACGCAAATCGACTATCAAGGGCAGCCGATGCTCCTTCTCAACGACGCTTTGGGATTGCAGCCCGAGTCCGTCCTCGTGTCTCCGCTGGTCGTGTTCGTCGCTTCCGTGTTCGACGGAAAGAAGACAGCCCGCGACGTGCGGTCCGACTTGGCGCGGCACAAGGTCATTTTGTCTGAAGAGGAAGTCCAATCCGTGGCCGATCAGCTGGAAAAGAAAGGCTTCCTGGAGACGGAAGCCGCCGCGGCGCAGCGGCTTCATCTCTTGGACGAGTTCCGGCGGAGTCCTGTGCGGAAGTGGGCCGCCGGGGCGCGCGGGCTGCCGGAAAACCCCTTGGAGTTCGCCGCGCTCTTGGGCCGCTTCTCTCAAGATCCGAAAGGGCCCGGAGAACCGGCGCCCCCGGGCGCCGACGGTCTACCGCCTCTCGGGCTGGTGAGCCCGCACATCGATTTCTTTCGCGGAGGCCCCACCTACGCCTGGGCCTACCAGGAGCTCGCCAAGCGACGGCCGCCGGACGTGATCGTGGCGTTGGGCGTCGCGCATCTCGCTCCGAATTCGCCCTGGGTGATGACGAAGAAATCCTACGAGACCCCCTACGGGCCGATGGAGGTCGATGAAGCTCTGTACGAGGAGATCCGCGGCGAGCTGTGGTACGATCCCTTAGAGGAGGAATGGGTGCACGCCAAAGAACACTCCCTCGAGTTTCAAGCCCTCTGGCTCAAGCACATTTGGCGGCGAGAAACGCCCCGGTGGGTGCCTCTGCTCTGCTCGGGGTTCCACCGCTTTTGCACGGACAGTCCGCCCTCCTCCGTGCCGACGATCGAAGGGGCCGTCCGGTCCATCGGCCGGATCCTCTCCCAAAAAGCCCGGCAAGGGCGGCGCGTGATGGTGCTGGCCGGAGTGGACTTCGCCCATGTGGGCCGGCGCTTCGGCGACGCCCAGGACGTGACGGCCGATCTCCGGAGCAAAATCGAAGCGCTGGACCGTGCCTCTCTCGAGCAAGCCCTGCGGCTGGAGGCGGATCCTTTCTTCTTGTCGGGCATCGGCGACGGCGCCTGGCGGAAGGTGTGCGGGCTGTCCGCGCTCTACACGGCCCTCCGGTGGATTCAAGACCTGTCGAACGGGAACGACGTGAGCGGGCGGCTGTTGTCTTACGATCAGGCGGAAGACCCGGCGGGCGGCATCGTGTCCTTCGCGAGCGCCGTCTTCGACGGCGGGCCCACCCAAAAGAAATAGCCGGCCGACGATGCCCTCCGCGTCGAAAAAAACCCGTAAAACCGGTTTCCCTTGGAGGGGAACCCTCTGCGGCTTGATGGTGATGGTGTTGTCGGCCGCTCCCCCGCGGCACTTCCTGCTAACGGGGAAGTCGGTCC
>JACQPF010000151.1 GCA_016207625.1 Elusimicrobiota bacterium
TCCCAATGCACGTCCAAACCCAGGTCCCGGCTCAATGGCAGCATCCGGTTCAGGATCTCCGCCACGCCGCCCCCGACCGCCGTGGAATTGATATGGAGGATGCGCCGGCCTTTCAACCGGTTCGCCAGGAGTCGCAAGTCGTTAATGGCGTTTTCGCCAACGATCGGCTTATAATCTTCAAGTGTCGCGCTCATTTCGGCCTCCTTTTTCAATTATTCGGCCCGTGAACCGCTCATAGCCAACGGCGCGGCCTCCTCCTGATGAACCCCTTCCTTTTTTAAGCGATCTTCGATTTTACGCAAGATGGCCGACCTCAATCCCTCCAAGGTTTGCGTGTACGGGTCCATCCGCTCGATGGCTCCGGCCAAAACGTCTTCCCCCAGATGTTGAATCAACCAAAGCGAGAAATCATTGGCGCCTCTCTGGTTCCGGAGCCGGGCGTCAAAAACGTGGTGGCTGATGGTGTCTATGCTCACCTTCCTCAGCCCTTGGGCGAATTCCAGGAGGTTGAAAGCCCTGTAGGGAGTCGGAAAGGTGAACGTGACGGCCGACATGAAATAGAATTCCTCTCCGGCCGGCGCCCGTTGATCCGCATGCCCTTGCGAGAAGTAGCTCCCCAACCGGGAAACGAATTCCGCCCGGAGCGCCTCCAACGATGGGACATGGATGATGTCCACGGAAGCCAATTCTTCCCCCAGACGCCTCTCTCCCAAAATTTCGTACACCCAATAGGCGAAATCGTTGGGCGGCTCGGGCGAGAGATACTGGTGCTGGCGGAGGAAGCGATGCGTGTGATAATAAAGGACGGATTCCGGAACGATCTTGACGTGGCGCAAAAGGTCTTCCAGGCCGGCGGCGCGCCATTGGGTGCACTCGGTCAATTCCAAACGGGCCACGAACTGAAAAGGCTTTTCAGCGGTTTTCATGGGATATCTCCAGAATCAGGCGGGAAACAAAGCAGGCTGAAGTAAGTTCTTTGACATCTGGCCGGGGGGATATTGAGCCGAAGCGAAGCCAAATTTTCTGAGCATATCTGTAGATATGTAAAGAAAATTCGGCAAAGCTGTAGGCCAAAAGCCCCCCGGCCCCGAAGGGGAGGGCCGATTTTGCGGCGCTTTCTTCGTTGCTCGTCGGTTACATGGCCACCGCCATGCGCCCTCCTCGCGCCTCAAAATCGCCGCAAACTCGGCCCTCCAGATGTCAAAGAACTTACTTCAGCCTGCTTAGAGATGTCTTCTCCAAAACCCCTGGTTTCAGGGTTTGCCGGGACATTCAGCCGTTAAAATCATCTTACAAAATTCAATTTCCAACGTCAGCTTGCGTTCATTTCCAAGTTCCTGATTCGTCATTCCGCTCCGCTTGGGAGGGTCTGGGTTCCCTTTGCCGAACCCGGCGGACATGAGGCCAACCTTTTGACGGGTGTCGCCGAACTTGCCCCGCTCAAAATCCAACGCGGGGCTTCGGACATGCGGCGACACGCCGCTGCCGTCAAAAGACTGGCCTCATAAACGTCCGAAGGGTATCGGCAAAGGGAACCCAGCCCCTCCTTGGTGTTTTCTGACCAATCTTCCGACAAGACCGCCCGAAGAGGGAGAGGCCCCTTTTGAATACCCCTTGGGCGTTTAGGGTTCGCCTCTTTTTTGGGCAGCGGCGGGCCCGCCCATGTCCGAAGCCCCGCGTTGGATTTTGAGCGGGGCAAGTTGGCGGGACCCCCAAAAAAGAGGTGAACCCTGCCCTCGGGGTTTCAAAAGGGGCCTCTCCCTCCCCGGGCCAAGTGCGTGCTAGCCGTTCTGGCTTACAGTTCCCCCCTGCGTAATTATTCTCGTTCGAACTCCGCGGCTAAGAACGTGTGGTCGGAGGGCTTTGGCTTCAGGCGGGGCTCTTTGTCGATCCAGATCCGCGTGAGACGCGCCGCCATGGGCGGGGTGCCGAGGATATGATCGATCCGCCATCCCCGGTTTTTTTCCAGGTTGGTCGGCATCAGGTAATCCCAAAACGTGTAGTGCCCCGGGCCCTTCTCTTTTTCCCGGAACAAATCCACCCATCTGCTGTTTCGCGTCTCTTCGAACGCTTTCCGGGCCAAGGGATGGAAGCAGACATGCTGCGCGTTCCGGATGGGGTCCCACAGATCGATGGCCGTCGGCGCCACGTTGAGGTCTCCCATCCATAGGGCCGGCTGATCGGGCCGGACCTCCCGGGCGAACAGCACACCGAGCTCCCCAAAAAACTTCAGCTTTTTTTGGAATTGCGGCGCGTCCGCCATATACCCTTGCGGCACATAGGTGTTGACGAGGAAAAGATTTCCCAACCGGGCGCTGAGGTAGCGCGCCTCCTCATCCGCGCCGAGTCCCGGGGCCATGCGGGAGACCACGTCTTCCAGAGGCTGTTTTGAGACGAACGCCACACCGTTGTAGCTTTTCTGCCCGCGAAAAACCACCCGCCAGCCCGCGTTTTCAAACGCTTGATAAGGGAAATCCGCATCGGTGACTTTGGTCTCCTGCAGGGCCAACACGTCGGGAGTTTCCTTCGCCAGCCAATCCAAGACGATGGGAAGCCGGACGCGGATGGAGTTGGCGTTAAACGTGGCGATTTTCAGTTTTGGGGGCATAGAGGCTGGATCTCCGATATTTCTCAATTCCGTCCAGAAGGAGCACCTTGGCGCATCCCGCCACGGGGACGGCGACGATCAATCCGACCAAGCCCCCGATCTTGCCGCCGAGGAGGAGGGCGAGTATGGCCTGGGCGGTGGACAAACCCACTTTTTTTCCGACGATCTTCGGCGTGATGAAATTTCCTTCGACGAAGTTGGCGGCGGCGAAAAGCGCGGGGATCGCCAGGAACCGGGCCCACCCCGGAAAATCCACCATCGCGAGGATGAGGGATAACGCCAGGCCCGTGATTTGCCCCAAAAAGGGAACGATGTTGAGGACTCCGGCCAGGATCCCGATGAAAAGCCCGAAGGGAACGCCGATCACCAAAAGGCCGACGCTGAAAACGCCGGCCAGGATGAGGGCCACCAGCATCTGCCCGCGAATGAACCCCGAGAACACCTCGTCCATCCGGCGGGCTTTTTCCTGGACGGCCTCCCGGGCCTCCGGCGGGACCAAGCCGAAGGCCGACTGAACCATCGCCGGGAAATCCCTCAGGAAGAAAAACAGGAACACCGGCATGGTCAGCAAGTTCAAAACGAAGTTGATGACGCTTCCCGCGCCCGAAAAAACACGTTTAGCCAGAGGAACCACGGGCGACAACTCCGCCAAGGACAGCCCTTTTAAAGCGTCACGGATCGTCTCTAAAAGTTCCCGCTCCAGCGGGACTCGGACGCCATGGAGTTCGCCTATTTTCGAGACTTTGTCGATGGCGGCAGAGAAATAATCCGGGAAATTGACAAAGAATTCCTTGGCTTCACGCGAGAGCGCCGGAACGATGGACACCATGGACAAGACGATCACCAGCGCCAGAGACGCCAGAAGCCCGGCCGCGCTCCACGTCCGCGGCACCCCTTTCCTTTCGAGGAAATCGACGATGGGGCTGAACGCGTAGGCCAGGGCCAGGGCCACGAACACCGAAGGAAGCAGCCGGAAAAAGACACACACCAAAAACACGAACAGGAGCCCAGCAGCCATCCATCCCAGGGTGTGAAGGGTTCGCGGCCTCATGGGTACCAAGGTAATATATTTTCACTTCGACCGGAAGCCGCCCTTACAATAAGAAGCCCCAAAAATTCCATGCGCATCTCCTCGAAAAATCATACAATGGCTTTCGATGTTGAAACGCTGTTTTTATTTTTTCGCCGCCATCCTCGCGCTGGCGGGCCTCCGTTCCACTCCGGATGTCGTTGCCCAAGGACCCACCTTCGTCAATATCTACAATTTGGACGCGGAATACGAGCTGGACCGCCTCATGGGAGAGTTTCCCTGGGAGGAGCGAGACCCTTTTGTCTCCACCTCGACGGGGTTCCGCATCACGACCGGCTCCCTCAACATCCGGCACTTCTACATCGAAGAGACTCTCAAGACGCGATTTCCCCTGATCGACGACAAATTCTGGCTCCGGTTCCAATACCGGAAACGTCAGGGACTGGAGCGAAACGAGGTGGACGTCCCCCTCGAGCTGGAAGTCCGGCTGCGCCCTCGTTGGTTCCTTTCCCTGGTGGGAGAACCCGCCTTTCACAAGTCGGACACGGACGTGGGGGCGGCGCTGCGCTGGGGAGAGACGGAGGGGCGTTCCCTCAAGTTCACCTACCTTTGGCCGGACTTCGACACCAATTACGCTTTCCGCAATCAATCCGTGAACGAAGATCACCAGGAATTTTATCGCCGCCTTCCCCAGGAGGCCCGTCTTTCCGCCGTCTGGATCGAAGGGCCCTGGAGCCTAAACGCCGGGGGAACGTTCTCCCGCCCGTCGGAGTTGGTGCGTCAGGGCCTCATCGCGCCCTTCACGCGCTACATCCTAAAAGGAAGCCGGTCCGAGGGGTCCCTCGATCTGCGCCGCCGGTGGGCGGAATGGACGTGGGGCCTGGAAAGCGAATTCTGGCGCGAACGCCAATCCATCGATTTCGAACCGGTTGCGCCGTCTTCCGACCGGGGACAGATCCAGGAGCGTTCAACGGTTCGAAGCTCTTTAGAACGCCGGCTCGCGCCGGATTGGCGGCTCCGTTTCGGCGGTGGGCTCGCTTTCTATCGCAGCCACATGCGCTATCCCGCCCAACCCAACCTGAACGAAAGCAACCAAATCGACGACCGCCTGGGGACGTTGTCGCTCTTCCATGAACTGCGATCCGGCCTTTGGCTGGAGGGAGGGTACATCGCCGACCGCCAATGGTTCAAAGTGCAGGGGCCGGGTTTCGTGCAAGACATGGGCCGTCGGGTGCACAAACGCGGGAAGGTGGCCCTTCAATATCATTTTTCCGAACGGTCCTACATCCGCGCCGTGGCGGCGCTGGAGCTGGACCGCGCGGAGACGGAGCACTTCCTTTCTTTTGACGGCGGAACGGTGCAGCTTCAAACCGTTTTCTGAGTTGGTTTCAAGACAATGATCGGGTTGTTTAAGAGGAGGGAATTGGGAACCAGGTACGTTCTCTGTTCCGCTTCCAAGACGGTGTACCGCAAGTTCATTTCCGCGACGACGCCCTCGAACCCGGTCACCAGGATCCGGTCCCGGCGGCGGAAGGGCCTGTAGAGCATGATCATGACGCCGGCCAGTAAATTCGAGATGGCGTCCCGCAGCGCAAACCCCAACGCAAATCCCGTCAGACCCAAGCCCGCCACCAAAGCCGCGACGTTGATGCCGAGAGTCCCCAGCGCGGTGATGACCCCCAAAGTCCACAAGACGGCCTTGGCGGTTTTCCCCACGAGCAGATAAATATCCCTCTTCGCCTCCTCCGACCGCGCGATGAGGCGGTCCATGACGTTCCTGAGGAGAACGCTCAGGAACCAAAACAGCGCCAAAACGAGCACGCTGGAAATGATTTTGGGCGTGTAGAGCCCGATTTGCCGGTTCAATTCAGACCACAGCGGGTTCGACATGGGGGTCCTTTACGGGGTCGCGGGCTCCACCGTCAGGCGGTTGTTGACGCGTAGGACGCCGACGGTGTTGGCGGCA
>JACQPF010000164.1 GCA_016207625.1 Elusimicrobiota bacterium
AGCAGAACTACCGGTCCACGGAAGCCATCTTGGAGGCGGCGCACAAGGTCATCAAGAACAACCAATTTCGCACGGAAAAACGCCTGTGGACCGCCGAGAAGGGGGGCGACCGCGTGCAGTTCCGCGAGTTCGCCAACGAGCTGGAGGAGGCGCGTTTCATCGCCCAGGAGGCTCAAACCCTGATGCGGGAGAAGAACTGGCAGAGGAAAGACATCGCGGTGTTCTACCGCACCAACGCCCAGTCGCGAGTCCTGGAAGACGCTTTCCGCCGGGAGAACCTCCCCTACACGGTGGTGGGCAGCGTGCGGTTCTACGAGCGCATGGAAGTGAAGGACGTGATGGCCTACCTGCGGCTGCTGGTGAACCCGGCGGATTCCGTCAGCGCCAAGCGCATCCTCAACGTGCCTCCGCGCGGCATCGGCAAGACCACCGTGCAGGCCCTGGAGAACGAGGCCGCCGCCAAAGGGACGACTTTTTTTGAGACCATTCAGCATGCGGCGCGAAACCCGTATCTGACGGCGGCGGCCCGGGGGAACTTGCAGAAGTTCATGGACGTGCTCCAGCCTCTCCTGACCATGGCGGAGGCGGGAACGGCCGACTGCGCTAGCGAGAAGTGCCGTGTGGGAACGGCGTCGCAGATGGTGAAGGCCGTCCTGGAGACCACGGGCTATTGGGCCCATTGGGAAGCGCAGGTCACGAGCGACCCGGAAGCGACCCAGCGGTTGGACAACCTGCAAGAGTTGGTGAACGCCGCCAAAGATTTCGAGGAAAGCGCCGAAGACAAGTCCGTGGCCGCGTTTTTGGAAAAAGTCACCCTGGCCTCCGGCGTGGACACCTGGGACGACGAAGGCGGGACCGTCACCCTGATGACGGTGCATTTGGCCAAGGGCCTGGAGTTCCCCGCGGTGTTTCTGACCGGCATGGAGGACGGGCTTTTCCCCATCGGCGAGTCGGCCTTCGATGAGCGGGAACTGGAGGAGGAGCGCCGCCTGTGTTATGTCGGCATGACCCGGGCGGAAGAACGCCTGTGCCTGACCGCGTCCGCCTCAAGGAAGATTTACGGGCGCTCCCATTGGAACGTGCCGTCCCGGTTCATCGCGGAGGCGGGGTTGGCGGCGGAACGCCCCCAGGCTTTTGTGGCGCCCCAGCCGGTGGAGCGCCGGGCCGCCGTGGGTTCCTTCGACCCGGACGACGGGCCGTTCTCCCACGTTGAGCCCCATCCGGGGGAGCGCCAGCCCTTGAAGGCGGGAATGCGCGTCAAGCATCCCATGTTCGGGCCGGGCAAAATCCTGAGCAAATCCGGCTCCGGCGAAAACCTCAAAGTCACCGTCCTCTTCGATTCCGGCGCCCGCAAAGACATCCTCGTCCGTTATGCCTCCTTCGAGATCCTGGATGAATAACCTTTTTTTGCTTTGCGTCTTTTGCTTGTTTTGTTCTCTTTCCGTTCAGGCGCAAACGAAAAAACCCGCGTCCACGCCCCTCGAGGAATCCATCCGATATTTGCAGGGATATATCCGCATCGATACGACGAACCCTCCGGGGAACGAGGAGAAATCCGCGCGCTACCTCAAGGAAATCCTGGACCGGGAGGGGATTTCGTCAGCGGTGTATGTGTCCACGTCGGGGCGCGCCAATTTGCTGGCCAAGCTGCCGACGCGCGCCCGGCACCCCGAACCGCCCCTGCTCCTGTTGCATCACATGGACGTCGTGCCGGTGCATCCTGAGGAATGGATGGTGGATCCTTTCGAAGGGGCGGACATCAACGGTTTCCTTTGGGGCCGGGGCGCTTTGGACACAAAGACAACGGGGATCCTTCACCTCATGACCCTTCTGCGGCTGAAGCGCGAGGGCTTGCCCTTGAACCGGGACGTCTTCCTTTTGGCCGTCGCGGACGAGGAGGAAGGGGGCCATTGGGGCGCGCGCTGGATGGTGGAGAACCGCTGGGAGGACATGAAGCCCGGGTTCGTCATCGATGAAGGGGGGTTCGGCTTCCGGGGCGTTTTCACGTACCAGGACCAAACCGTTTACGCTTGCGCCGTGGAAGAAAAGAAAGTTTTGGCTTTGAAAGTGACCGCCACCGGGAAATCCGGCCACGGCTCCGTGCCCTACGACGACAATCCCAATGACATCCTGCGCCGCGCGCTCACCCGCATCGAGCAGTCCTTCATCCGGCGCTCAGGCCAGCCGCCGTTCGTGGTGCGGGACATGGAGCGGCGCCTCCCCAAAATGCGGCCCGCGCCCCTCACCTACGCCATACGGAACAACACGGTGGCCGTGACCTCGTTCCTTTCATGGAGCGGCGATATCGAAAACCCCAAGACGAACGTGATCCCTTTCCAAGCCGCGGCCACGTTGGATTGCCGGCTCCTGCCCGCCGAGGATGAAATGGACCTGGTCGACAAGCTGAGGAGGGATGTGGACGACAAGCGCGTGGCGATTGAAATCCTCAAACGCACGCAAAACACCGTGACCGGCGTCGATTATCAAACCGCCCTCTTTGATGCGCTGGAACGGGCCGTCCGCGCCAACGACCCGGAAGCGATCGTCGTCCCTTTCCTGATGCCGGGGGCCACGGATTCCCGTTACTTCCGGTCCAAAGGGGCCCAGTGCTATGGCTTGGCTCCCATTGTCCTGGCGGAAGAGGAATTCGCCCTCATCCACTCCGCCAACGAACGGCTGCCCCTCAGCCGTCTAGAGAAGGGCCTTCAAATCATGTATGATTGGATAAAGGATTTCGTTCGAAACTGACAGCCGACACCCCCAAATATGTCCCTGACCGATAAAGACGTGAACCATGTGGCCCGCTTGGCGCGTTTGGCGCTGACGGACGAGGAACGCGAGAAATACCGCGGCCAACTGGCGCGGATCCTTGATTACATCCGCCATTTGGAGAAATATGACACGAAGGACGTGCCGCCCACCTCCCACGTCGTGCCTCTGTCCAACGTCTGGCGGGAAGACGAGGCGCGTCCCTGGGCGGACCCGGAATCTATCCTGGCCAACGCCCCGGAGCGTGAAGGCAACTTTTTCAAAGTGAAGAAAGTCATCGAGTGACAGACATCCATCGGCTCACGGCCCTTCAAATCGCCGGGCTGGTCCGCTCCGGAAAGCGGTCCGCTCAGGACGTCGCGAGGGCTTTCCTCAGCCGCGTCCGGAGCCTGGACGGGGACATCCGAGCGTTCGTCACGGTGACGGAGCCGGCCGCCCTGGCCCAGGCGAAAGCGGTGGATGAGAAAGCGGCCCGCGGTGAAACGCTGGGGCGTTTGGCGGGCGTTCCCGTGGCGGTGAAAGACAACATGTGCATCGCGGGCATCCGGACCACCTGCTCTTCCAAGATCCTCGAGAATTTCACGGCGAACTACGACGCCACGGTGATCCAAAAGCTCCGCGCGGCCGACGCGGTCTTCATCGGCAAGACGAATTTGGATGAGTTCGCCATGGGTTCGTCAACGGAAAACTCCGCTTTCTTCACCACCCGGAACCCTTGGAACTTGGAATGCATCCCCGGCGGGTCTTCCGGGGGCAGCGCCGCGGCCGTGGCCGCGCGCATGGCTTCTTTGGCGCTTGGGTCGGACACGGGGGGCAGCATCCGCCAGCCCGCCGCTTTGTGCGGCGTGGTGGGGATGAAGCCGACCTATGGCCTCGTGTCACGGTTCGGGCTCGTGGCCTTCGCCTCCTCGCTGGACCAGATCGGCCCTTTCGCCGGGAACGTGGCCGACGCCGCCGCGCTCCTCGAAGTGATTTCGGGCCATGATCCCCGGGACTCCACGTCCGTCAACCGCCCCATCCCCAACTTTTTGGAAGGCCTGTCCAAAGGGATCAAGGGGTTGCGCGTCGGCCTTCCCAAGGAATACTTCATCGACGGCATGGACCCTGAAGTCGAGACATCGGTGCGGGACGCGGTGAAGGTGCTTCAGTCCCTCGGGGCGGAGGTGCGGGACGTGTCCCTGCCCCACACGGACGCCGGCATTTCGGTCTACTACGTGCTGGCGCCGTCGGAGGCCAGCTCGAACCTGGCGCGGTTCGACGGGGCGCGTTACGGGCACCGCTCTTCCCGGGCGCAGAACCTGCTGGAGCAATACGAGTTCTCGCGGGACGAAGGCTTCGGCCCGGAGGTGAAGCGGCGCATCATGCTCGGCGCCTACGCGCTCTCCGCCGGGTACTACGATGCTTACTATTTGAAAGCCCAGAAAGTCCGCACCCTCATCAAGCGGGATTTCGATCGCGTGTTCGAGTCCGTCGACGTGGTCGTCACGCCCACGTCTCCCACGCCGGCGTTCCGCGCGGGGGAAAAGGCCGACGACCCGCTGCAGATGTACCTGTCGGACGTCTTCACGATTCCCTGCAACCTGGCGGGCCTGCCCGGGATTTCCCTTCCCTGCGGCTTCTCCTCGAAAGGATTGCCCATCGGGCTGCAGATCTTGGGCCGGGCCTTCGAGGAGGACACCGTCCTCCGCGCCGCGGCCGCCTACGAATCGGCGACGTCTTGGGTGAAAGTGCCTTGAGGAAAGGGGGCTGTTATGAGAATGCGTTCCGGCACGTGGCTTGTGACGCTTCTTGTCCTGGCATCCTTCGTTTCTCCGCCGGTCGCGGCGGAAACCGCCCGACCACCGGCTCCATCGCTCGATCTCAATACAATGGGGGCCGAAGCCCAGGCGCAGGCGGGGTATTTTGAGGACACGGGCGGCGATGTGTTTTCTCTCGCGGAGAATGAAGACAAAGAGTGGAGCCGAAAGAAAAAGTGGCTGGTGTGGGGAGGCGTGGCCGTGGGGATCGCCGCGATCGTCCTCATCGCGGCCAATTCCGGCGGCGGTGACGGCGGCGGGGGCAGCGGAGGGTATTGATTGAAAAAAGCGTTCGTCACCGAGGTCTCGGCCGGCGGGGTCGTCCTCAAGGAAGGGCGCCTTCTCACGGTGCAGGTGCAAAACCTGCTGGGCGACGTGGTGTGGACGCTTCCCAAGGGGCATCTGGAAAAAGGCGAGACGGCGGCCCAAGCCGCCCTGCGCGAGGTGGAGGAAGAGACCGGCTGGGCGTGCCGGGTGAAGCGTCCTTTCGGGCGGGCCCATTATTTCTTCATGAGGAACGGCCGGCGCGTGAGCAAAACCGTTCACTGGTTCCTCATGGAACCCCTCAAGAAAACCGGGGAAAGCGATCCCGAGGAAATTTTGAAGACCGGATGGGCCTCTCTCGCCACGGCGGGGAAGCGGCTGACCTATCCGTCGGACCGTGAGATCCTGAAGCGGTTGAGCAAATCGGGAAATCGATAAGGAGACGCGCATTGCCATCGTATGAGACGGTCATAGGGCTGGAAGTCCACGTCCAACTGAAGACGAAGTCCAAGGTCTTTTGCGCCTGCTCGACGGAGTTCGGCGCCGAGCCCAACAGCCACATTTGCCCGGTCTGCGCGGGGTATCCCGGCGTGCTTCCGGTGCTGAACCGGCGGGCCATGGAGGGCCTCCTCAAGGCCGCGTTGGCCCTGCGGTGCCGCATCAACGAGCATTCCATTTTCGCGCGCAAGCAGTATTTCTATCCCGACCTGCCCAAGAATTACCAAATTTCACAGTATGAGCTCCCTCTCGCCGTGGACGGCCACCTGGACATCGAAAGCCGGGGAACGAAGAAGCGCGTGCGCATCCACCGCATTCACCTGGAGGAGGACGCGGGCAAGCTCCTGCACGCCATCGGTTCCCGCGTCCTGGACCACTCCCTGGTGGACCTGAACCGCACCGGCGTGCCGCTGATGGAGATCGTCTCCGAGCCGGACCTGCGCGCTCCGGAGGAGGCCGCCGATTACCTCGGCCGGCTGAGGACCCTGTTGCGCTACGTCGGAATTTCCGACTGCGACATGGAGAAAGGCTCCATGCGCTGCGACGCGAACGTGTCCCTCAGGCCCGTGGGCGCCTCCGCGCTCGGCACGAAGGCTGAGGTGAAGAACATGAACTCCATCCGTAACGTGAAGGATGCCCTGGCGTATGAGGTCCAACGGCAGGCGGAGGAGCTGGATTCCGGCCGCCGGATCGTGCAGGAAACCCGGCTCTGGGACGCTCAAAAAGGAGTCACCTTCTCCATGCGTTCCAAGGAGGAGGCCCACGATTACCGCTATTTTCCCGACCCGGACCTGGTCCCTCTCGACCTGGACGCCTCCTATCTTGAAGAGCTCCGAAGGGGCCTGCCGGAACTTCCCGAGGCCCGCCGCGCGCGTCTGGAGACGGACCTGGGGCTTTCCGGGTATGACGCCGGAGTCCTGACGGCGGAAAAGAGCCTGGCCGATTTCTATGAGACCGCGCTGGCCGGTTTTGAAGGGGACAGCCGCCGGGACGCGGCGAAGCCGCTCGCCAACTGGGTGACCACCGAACTCCTCGGCCGGTTGAACGCCGCGAAAAAAGACATCGCGGAATCGCCCATACCACCCGAGCATATGTCCGAGCTGGTCCGCCTCCTCCAAAAAGGCGTGGTCTCCGGCAAAGCCGCC
>JACQPF010000155.1 GCA_016207625.1 Elusimicrobiota bacterium
GCCAGCCTGGAGCGCGGGAGCGAGCATCCCCTGGCTTCCGCCATCGTCGACGGCGCACGTGAGAAAGGCGTGGGAGTGTCCGCCATGGAGGGTTTTCAGTCCCGCGCGGGGATGGGCGTGACGGGGCGTGTGGACCGCAAGACCATCGCCGTCGGGAACTCCCTGTTTTTCGCGAAGGAGGGAACGGACCTGACTCCCCTTTCGAACCAGGCCGAGGGCCTGCGCAAGGAAGGGCAAACCGTCATGTTCCTTTCAGTCGATGGGCGGCTTGCCGGCTTTCTGGGGGTGGCGGACCCCATCAAGGAGACCGCCGCCGAGGCGTTGGGGGAGCTACAGCGCTGCGGGGTGCGGGTCGTGATGCTGACAGGAGACAATCGGGCCACAGCTTTGAGCGTGGCGCGCCGCCTGTATATTTCCGACGTGGAAGCCGAGGTGCTGCCGGAACAGAAGGGCGAGGTGGTGGGAAAGTTCAGGGAGTCCGGACGCATCGTCGCCATGGCGGGCGACGGGGTCAACGACGCTCCGGCCCTGGCCCGGGCCCACGTGGGGATCGCGCTGAGTTCCGGGACGGACGTGGCGATTCAAAGCGCGGACGTGGTGTTGACGAAGGGGGACTTGAGGGGCATCGTGCGGGTCCTCCGGTTGAGCCGGGCCGTGCTGCGCAATATCCGCCAGAACTTGTTTTTCGCTTTTGTCTATAACGTTCTCGGGGTGGGGGTTGCGGCGGGGGCCCTTTACCCTTTCTTCGGGATTCTGCTTAGCCCCATGGTGGCCAGCGCGGCCATGAGCTTCAGCTCAGTGTCGGTGATCGCGAACGCGCTTCGGTTGCGAAAGACGGTCCTGTAGGGGTTTCCCCAGGAAATGCAGGAAGATCAAGAGCGCAGCGGTGATGCCGTAGACGATGGCGAACTCCGGAGCGGCGGCCAGGCCGAATTTGTTTTTGACGCCGGAGGGTGTGAGCTCGTAGGCGTGGATCAATCCCGCGAGCGACAAGGCGGCCGCCGCCAGCAACCAACCCCCGGCCTTCAAAAACTGCTTCTCGATCAGGAAAATAAGGACTGCGGAGAACACCATCGAGCTCAGCAAGAAACCTTGGCTGAGGGAAATCAGGCCGTGGATGTAGAGGTCTGACCCAAAAGCCGGGGCGATTTCGAAGAGCGTTTTGCCGGCTTTGCGAAGGCTCACCTCCACCAACTGAAGCGCCCAAGCCGCCAGCGAGGGAATCAAGCCGAAGGCCACGCCCAGCGCGTGACTTTTGGGTATGTCCTGGAAGGCTTGGGCGGTGATGAAGATGCCGATCCAAAGCAGAATTCCAAGAGCCGCTTCCAACGGCACCAACCGCAGGACGAGGCTCACTCCACCCATCATACATAAGACCGTGACGACCGCGCCGTTCAGGGCGGAATAGCCGGCGCGGGCGCCCATGGCTTTCCATGCGGGATGCCCGATGTAAATCGTCGTCGGAAACGGGCTGCCGAAGAGCGCGGCCGCGAGGCTGCCCAACCCGTTCACCAAGAGCGACGATTTCGTCTCGTAGCGGTCGCCGGCGGCTTCGGCACTTTCGAGGTTTTGCAGGGATCCGACGACGTTGAAAAGGCCCATGGGGAGGATCACCGCCATGTATTTCCAGCCGCCCTCACCGGTGAGCAGGGCGAACAGGTCCCGCCCGGCCGGAACGGGTGGGTAAAAAGAAAGGGCATAGGCGCCCGAGCCCGGTTCAAAGAGCGGGAGCCCGAAGGCTTTCGTCGCCCATGCGGTGGCTGTTCCGAGGAGGACGGCCAGGAGGCCTCCGGGAAGGCCGAAAGGCCATTTGACGCGCGAGGCGTAGGTGATCAGGATGATCAGCATGGGCAGGAGGGCCAGGGCGGGCGAAGCGAAGATTTGAAAAACAAAACCCATGGCGATAAACGTGATGGCGATCCCAGCCAGGGCCGAGAGGAGCGCGGCCCGGGGGGTGTGGCGCCTGAGCCGGTCACCGACGAAAGCGCCGATGATTTCAATCACGCCGCCCACCAGGCACGCGAAGAGCCCCGCTTGCCACGCGAGGCGAGAGTCCCCCGTTTGCTGGTAGACGGGGCCCATGATTAAAAAGATATAAGCGAGAAGGCTGACCGTGTTTACGCCGTAGGGGAGGGCGGTGACGTCGTTGCGGCCGGTGGCCCGCATGAGCCGGGAAGCTTGCCAGGAATAGAACGCGTTGCCGACAAGGATGGAAAGCGCGGCGCCGGGAAGGATGCGGCCGGTGATGAATTCCGGGGGGAAACCGCAGACGTGGCGGCAAAGCACGTCGATCAACATCAACTGCAATAAGTTGTCGATGAAAAGGCCGAAGAAACCGTCGATGTCGCCGCGGACGAACCAGGGTGTCCTCATGATACCTATCATACTACCGAGAACCGGCCACGGCCGTCAAGACGGATTTCTTTTTGTGGGCGGAGAGAAATGATGCATAATATGTAGGACACGAAAAAAACCGCTGGGCAGGAGATCGCATGGGAGAGAAAAAACGGATCCTTGTTGTGGACGACGAACCCAACCTTCTGAGCATGTTGGTGGATTTTTGCGACGACATCGACGTCGTCGCCATACCGGCGGAGAACGGGTCTCAGGCGCTGGCGAAAGCGTTGTCGGAGAAGCCCGACGCCATCACCGTGGACCATCGCATGCCGGACATGACGGGGCTGGACGTGATTTCCAAAATAAAAACCGATGAAGCCACGAAGCACATCCCCATCGTGCTGGTGACGGCGGACGGCAAGCTGAATGAGGCGGAGGCCATGCGCCGCGGGGCCTTCGGCGTATTGCCCAAGCCCGTCAGCCGGGCCAGCCTGAAGCAGATGCTGGAAAGCTGTTTGGGACCCCTTTCATAATGCCTGAAAAAGGATTCCGTGGCCTGCGCGTGGCGGCTTTTGAGAGCCGCCTCGCGCGGGAAACCGCCGACCTGATTGAGCGCAACGGCGGAGAACCGCTTGTCGCTCCCGCCTTGCAAGAAATTCCCGTCAGTGAGAACCCGGAGGCCTTCGCCTTCGCGGAGAAGCTCTTTTCCGGACAAGTGGACATGCTCGTCCTGATGACCGGGGTGGGGTTGCGCGCGCTTATGGAGG
This sequence comes from Elusimicrobiota bacterium, assembly GCA_016207625.1. Taxonomy (GTDB): domain Bacteria; phylum Elusimicrobiota; class Elusimicrobia; order FEN-1173; family FEN-1173; genus JACQPF01. The sequence continues at coordinate 3,105 of JACQPF010000155.1, forward strand.
TCCTTGAAACAAAACACGGCAAGGCGGACATCTTGAAGGCCCTGGCGAAAGTGCTGCTTGTGGCGCGGGGGCCGAAACCGGTTTCCGTTCTCGCGGAAATGAATTTGAAACCGCAGGTCGTTGCCCCGGAGCCGAACACCTGGCGGGACGTTTTGCAGGCCGTGGGGGAAACGGTCCGGGGGAAATGCGTGGCCGTGCAGGAATACGGAACGCCCCCATTGGAATTTTTGAAAACGCTGGAAGAACGGGGCGCCAAAGTCGTCCGGGTCCCGGTGTACCGCTGGAGCCTGCCGAAGGACACCAAGCCTTTGGAGCGGGCGATCCGTGAGATCACCGAGGGCCGGGTGCGCGCGGCGATTTTCACCACAGCCATGCAGGTGAACAACCTGTTCCAGGTGGCCCAGGAGATGGGCCTGTCGGAGCTTTTGCATGCGGCGCTCAGGCGCCTGGTGGTGGCCTCCGTCGGGCCGACGTGCTCGGAACGGCTGGCCCAATACGCCGTGCCGGTGGATTTTGAGCCCTCGCACCCGAAGCTGGGGGTGCTCATTTTGGAGATGGCCCGGCGCATTGACGAACTGATGGCCCAGAAAAGTCTTTTCATGCGCGCTTGCCGGCGCGAACCCACGGAACGCGCTCCCATTTGGCTCATGCGTCAAGCCGGGCGGTACATGAAGAGTTACCGTGAGCTTCGCGCCAAAGTCTCCATGCTGGAGCTTTGCAAAAGCCCGGACCTCGTGGCCGAGGTCACCGTGGACGCCGTGCGGCAGTTGGACGTGGACGCGGCCATCCTTTTTTCAGACCTCCTCTTGCCGGTGGAGCCGCTGGGTTTTGAGCTGGAGTACTCCAAAGGGGACGGGCCCTTGATCCGGCCGTCGATCCGGAGCGCGGAAGACGTGCAGCGGCTCAAGGCCGTGGATGTGAAATCCTCCCTGGGTTTTGTGGCCGACGCCGTGCGGAAAACGCGCGCGGCCCTGCCGCCCCACATACCGCTTCTTGGTTTCGCGGGCGCTCCTTTTACGCTGGCGTCCTACCTCATAGAGGGAGGATCTTCGCGTAACTTCGTCCAAACAAAAACGTTCATGTACAAAGAGCCGGTGGCCTGGGATCAGCTCCTCAGAGCGGTTTCCGTCTGTTTGACGGACCTCCTCAACATGCAGATTGAAGCCGGAGCGCAAGCGGTGCAGTTGTTCGACAGTTGGGTGGGCTGTTTGTCACCTCAGGATTATGAGCGTTACGTATTGCCTTACAGCCGCCAAGTCCTTTCCGGCGTGATGAAGGGCACGCCCGTCATCCATTTCGGTACACAGAACGGCGCCTTGCTGGAGCTCATGAAAAAAGCCGGGGGGACCGTGATCGGTTTGGATTGGCGCGTGAGCGTGGCGGAAGCTTGGAAACGGCTGGGCGATGACGTGGCCGTGATGGGGAACTTGGATCCCGCCGTTCTGTTTTCGACGACGGAGGAGATGGAATCCCAAGTGCGAAGAATTTTGAAAGAAGCGGCCGGCCGGCCGGGCTACATCTTCAACTTGGGGCACGGCATCTTGCCGGACACGCCGTATGAGAACGTTCTCGCCTTGGTCAAAATGGTCAAAGAACTCAGCGCAACATCATGACGCAGGCCGTACTCCTCATCGGGTTCGGCGGGCCGACGAAAGCGGACGAGGTCCGTCCTTTCATGGACAACGTCCTCCGGGGCCGGCCGGTGCCTCGGGAGCGGTATGAGGAAGTGGTGAAGCAGTATGAACGCATCGGGGGAGCGTCCCCCTACAACGCCCAGACGTCGCAGTTCGCTTTGCAATTGAGGGAGCGCTTGAGGAAAGACGGCGCGGAATTGCCGATTTACGTGGGGATGCGGAACTGGAACCCGACCCTCCGCGAAACTCTGGAGCAGATGGCCCGGGACGGCGTTCAAGAGGCCGTGGGGGTCGTGATGTCCACATTCCGGTCCGAGCCGAGCTGGGACCGGTACGTTCAGGCCGTGGATGAAGCGCGGCAGGCCGTGGGGAGTTTCGCGCCGGTGGTCCGGTACCTTCCGCCATGGAACGAGGACATGCGGTTCATTCAGGCCGTGGCGCAACGCGTGCGGGAAACGCAGGCCGTGTTGATTTCGCAGAGGCAGAAAGACGCCCAGTGGATTTTTACCGCGCACAGCATTCCATCGCCTCTGGACGCCGCCTCAGGCTATTCCAAACAGATCGCCCGTTCCGCCCAGATGGTGGCGAAGATCCTTGAAAAGAAAGAGTGGACTCAGGCCTACCAGAGCCGAAGCGGCCATCGACAGGATCCTTGGCTCGAGCCGGACGTGAACGATCTCCTTCGCTCGCTGGCGGGGAAGGGAGCGAAAGACGTCGTCGTCATTCCGTTGGGGTTCATTTCCGACCATGTGGAAGTCCTTTACGACCTGGATGTCAAGGCGCGCGAAACGGCCGTCAATTTGGGGTTGAACTTCTTGCGGGCGGGAACGGTGGGGCCCCATCCTTTTTTCTTGAGCGTTTTGTCGGTGGGCGTGCGGCGTCTTTTAAAAATTCAGGCCGGCGTCCGCCCGCCCGGCCCAGCGGCTTCGGAGGTTGTCGAAACGGCGGTGTTTGAGTCGGGAACGCCCGATCCATCGGGCGGCCTTGAGGTTTCCGAGCCCGAAATGAGGAAAGGCCGGGGGGCTGAACCCTCGGCCGCGGATCGGCCGACGCCGAGGATCATTGTCATCGGCGCCGGCATCACGGGCCTGGCCGCGGCCCACCGTTTGATGGAACTCTCAAAAGAGTCGGGCCATCCGGTCAACGTTCGTGTTTTTGAAGCCTCATCGCGAGCCGGCGGAGTCATCTCCACGCGGCGCGAGGATGGGTTTTTGTGGGAAGAAGGGCCAGACAGCTTCATCACGGAAAAACCTTGGGCGGCGGCTCTCTGCAAGCGCCTGGGGTTGGAACTTGAGATGGTGGGGACGAATCCGGCGTTCCAAAAAAGCTTCGTGCTTCGGGACGGCCGGTTGCATCCCACGCCGGAGGGCTTCTATCTTCTGGCGCCGTCGCGGATTGTGCCCTTTCTCGGGTCTTCGCTTTTTTCCATAAAAGGGAAAATGCGCATGGCCTTGGAGGGGATCATCCCCCCGGCGAAAGACGTGGCCGATGAGAGCCTGGCGTCTTTTGTGCGAAGGCGGTTCGGCCGGGAAGCTCTTGAGAGGATCGCCCAGCCCATGGTGGCCGGCGTTTACACCGCGGACCCGGAATTGCTGAGTTTGAGGGCCACGTTCCCCAGATTCCTGGAGATGGAAGCCGCCTACGGCAGCGTTCTGCGAGCGCTCTTGGCCGGGCGGAGGAAGAGGTCGTCGGAGAAAAAGGAAACGGGTTTGCCCGCCAGCGGCGTCAGCGGGCCGCGGTATAGTTTGTTCATGACGTTGAAGGGCGGGCTGTTCACGTTGGTGGATGCCCTCCATCAAAAGCTCCCCGCGGGCGCGCTGAGGCTGCATTCACCCGTTCGGTTCCTCCAATACAACAGTGGTTGCTGGACGGTGCACTTGGCTTCCGGCGAGGCGGTGACCGCTCAGGCCGTCTGCGTGGCCCTGCCGGCGCCTGAGGCGGCCGCTCTCCTTCGGGAAGTGGACGGCACGCTGGTGGACTTGTTGAAAAGCGTACCCTACACATCTTCGGCGACGCTTCACCTGGCCTATCCTCGCGCGCGAGTGAACCACCCGTTGAACGGGTTCGGATTTGTGGTGCCGGCGATAGAAAACAAATCCCTGATCGGCTGTTCATTCAGCAGCGTGAAATTTTCCGGGCGGGCCCCGGAGGAGCATGTGCTCCTTCGCGTTTTTTTGGGGGGCGAGTCCTACTCCAAACGGTTCGCGAATTTGGCCGACCCAAAAGTGATCGAAACCGTCCTGCGGGACTTGGAGGAGATCCTCGGCATTCAAGGAGCCCCTTCATTTGCATCGCTGAAAAGGCACGCGTTTTCCATGCCTCAATACACGGTGGGCCATTTGGACCGGATCACGTCGATCGAGTGGCGGTCGAAAACGGTTCCGCGCCTGGCTCTCGCGGGAAACGCGTACAGGGGCATCGGCTTGCCGGATTGCATCCGCAGCGGGGAAGAGGCGGTGGAGCGTCTTTGGAATTCTGTTTTCTCGGAAACGCCGGAGGGACGGTAAATCCTGATGAACAAAGAGGCGCAAATGCAACAACACAAAACATACCACGCTTTTTTGAAGTCGCCTTCGCGCCGTCAATGGAAAAAAATCGGATTGCACAGGCGCGCGGGCGTGACGGTCCCCCTGTTCTCGCTCTATTCTTCCACGAGCGTCGGGATCGGAGAACTGAAGGACCTCACGCACCTGGCGGATTGGTGCAAGGCCACGGGGATCAGCATCATCCAGCTCCTCCCTCTGAACGACGTGGGCTATGATTTCATGCCCTACAGCGCCCGGACGTCGTTCGCCTTGGACCCCATGTATCTTTCCCTGGAGAACGTTCGCGGAGTGAATGTGAGGGGTTTCGAGAAACGCATCGATCAGCTCCGGCGGGAGTTCCCTTCCGGCGGGCCTCGGGTGAACTACGGCATCAAGGGCGCGAAGATGGCCGTCCTATGGGACATGTTCCAGAACCGCCGCCGTGGAGACGGGGACCGGAGCCGCTTTGAACAATACCGGAGGGAGAACCGTTTCTGGCTGGACGATTACGCTCTCTTTAAAGCTCTCAAGGAGAAATACCAGCATAAGTCCTGGGAGGAGTGGGATGACGATTTCCGTTATAAAAAAGAGGAGCCTGTGGATGCGTTGCGGAAGGAGCGCGCGGAGAGCCTTTTGTTCCATGAATGGCTCCAGTGGCAGATGTATGAGCAATTCAAGGTCGTCAAGCGCTATGCGGCCAAGCAAGACGTGCTGCTGATGGGGGATTTGCCTTTCCTCGTCTCCAGGGACAGCGCCGACGTTTGGGCCCATCAGGACGATTTCAAGCTGGACCTTTCCTCCGGCGCTCCGCCGGACTTGTATTTCGCCGCCGGACAACGCTGGGGCATGCCGCCTTACAATTGGGAGAGGATCGCCCAGAAGGATTTTGATTATCTCAAAGCCAAATTGCAGTACGCCCAGAATTTCTACGATCTTTTCCGGGTGGACCACATCATCGGTGTGTTCCGGCTGTTCACCATCCCTTTGTCGGAATCGCCGGAGAGCGGCGGATCGAAGGGACGCTATGACCCGCCCGACGAAGGCCGATGGGAAGAACATGGGCGGAACTTGCTGAAGCTCATGCTCCACGTCACGGACATGCTGCCCTGCGGCGAGGACCTGGGCACGGTGCCTCCCTGCTCATACAAGGTCTTGGAGGAGTTGGCCATTCCCGGCCTGGACGTGCAGCGGTGGACGAAAGACTGGGGGCATAGTTATGAGTTCAAGCCGCCGGAGAGTTACCGGAAGAACGGCATGGCCATCGTTTCGACGCACGACATGAGCACGTTTCCCGCTTGGTGGAAGTATGAGGCCGGGACCATCGACGAGGCGCTCTTCCGAAAAAAGTGCGAATCCCGTGGCATCTCCTTCGATGCCGTTAAAGACCGGCTGTTCGATTTCTCCAAGTCGTATCATGGGAGGCTGCGCTGGAAGAAGGATGTGCGCTCTCAACAGGACCTCGCCTATACCTTGGGGCGGCGCGAAGAGGAGCTGGCCGATTTCATCGATATGTTCAAAGGCTCGCACGACGAGCGGGACAGGTATTGGAATTATCTGGGGCTGAAAGGAGAGCCGGAGGACGAAGCCTCTCCGGCTCTCATCAAAAGAGCCCTTGAAGCGTGCGGGGAAACCGCCTGCATTTTCAGCGTTCAGCTGATTCAAGACTATTTATCTCTCGGACATTTCTGGGACTGTGAACCTTATGATTGCCGCATCAATTTCCCCGGCATCGTGGACGGGAAAAACTGGTCGTTCGTCGTGCCCGTGCCTGTGGAGGAAATGGCCTCTCTGCCCGTCAATCGCATCATCAAGGAAATCAACAGAAAAACCAATCGAATCTAATGAAGCCCATCGTCGAAGCCCGGTCTCTCTCAAAACGGTATGGAACCGTCCAGGCCCTCAAGAACCTTTCTTTCTCGATCAAAAAAGGGGAAATCGTCGGCCTACTGGGCCCCAACGGAGCCGGTAAGACGACGGCGATCAACATCCTGTTGGGCATCCTGAAACCGTCGGAAGGCGAGGTTTCCCTGTTCGGGTTATCCCCTTTCCGGGACCGGTATGAGATCTACCCGCGCATCAATTTTTCTTCCGCTTAC
>JACQPF010000160.1 GCA_016207625.1 Elusimicrobiota bacterium
GAACGCGATCAGAGGCTTCATCACGTTGAGCTCGAAGTTGCCGGAGGCGCCGCCCACCGTGATCGCCGTGTCCGCGCCGATCACGTGCGCGGCGGCCATCAGCGTGGCCTCGGGGATCACGGGGTTCACCTTCCCCGGCATGATGGAACTGCCGGGCTGAAGCGACGGCAATTCGATCTCCCCCAACCCGCAGCGCGGCCCCGACGACAGCCAGCGCAGGTCGTTGGCGATCTTCATCAGGCTCACGGCCACGGTTTTCAGGGCCCCGCTGGTTTCCACCGCCGCGTCACGCGCGGCGAGCGCCTCAAAACGGCTGGGCGCACCGACGAAGGGAAGTTTCGTCTCCTCGGCGAGCTTGCGGATCATCGCCTCCACGAACTTTGGGTCCGCGTTCAAGCCCGTCCCGACGGCGGTCCCGCCCAGGGCGAGCTCCGCCAAATGGGGACGGCAATTCTCCAGCCTCTTGATGCCGTGGGCCACCTGGCTCGCGTAGCCGTCGAATTCCTGCCCCAGGCGCATGGGCACCGCGTCTTGTAGGTGGGTGCGTCCGATTTTCAGGATCCCGTCGAACTCCTTGGCCTTCTCCGCCAAGGCGCCCCGGAGGACCTCCAGGGCGGGCAAGACCTCCCGCGCCAAAAGCTCCAGGGCGGCCACGTGGAGCGCGGTCGGGATCACGTCGTTGGACGATTGCCCTTGATTGACGTGGTCGTTGGGATGCACGGGGGACTTCGTCCCCTTCTCTCCGCCGAGGATCTCAATGGCGCGGTTGGCGATCACCTCGTTGGCGTTCATGTTCGTCGAAGTGCCGGACCCGGTCTGGAAAACGTCCACGGGGAAGTGGGCGTCCCATGTCCCCTCCGCCGCCTCCGTCGCCGCCTGCACGATGGCGCGGCCCCGTTTTTCGTCGAGGAGGCCCCGCTCCATGTTCACCTGCGCGGCGGCTCGCTTGATGAGCGCCAGGGCGCGGATGAAGGGCCGCGGCAGCCGCCAGCCGCTCACCGGGAAATTCTCCACCGCGCGAAGCGTTTGGACGCCGTAGTAGGCGTCCGCGGGAACTTCTTTCGTTCCCATGGAATCTTTTTCAAGCCGCGTTTTCTCGTTCATGGAAGACCTCTTTTTTAGAAATAAATGTGGTCGAGCGCTTCAACCGCATTCTACAAAATTAAACTTTGTTCCAAAATTTGACGCTCTCCTTTTGACAGGGTCCCCGGGGGAATAGTATCATGACAATATTATGAATAAGAATTCCTCAACCAAAACACCGTCGCCCTCGGGAGCGTCCGTCCTCGAGGTGGCGATGGAATTCGCTTTCACTCAGGAAGTCTTGGACAAGGTGGCCGAAATCTACGGGCCGACCGCCGCTCAGGAAGTGGCCATGTCCACATCGGTGGGAGGCATCGGCCCGCTCCTCAGGGAGCGCGTGATCGCCCAAGCCGAATTGGGCCTGAACGTCGCCGGTGTTTCCCTCCTTTACGACACCGTCTGGTCCCAGGGATGGCACGTGTGGAACCACCTGTTCCTTCAAAGAAGGTCCGTCGGCCGGTACTTGCGCGGCATCATGGAACAATTGCCTTTCACGCTGAACCTTCCCCTCTTCGACGGGTCGATCGCCACCGCGCGGGTGTTCAAGGCGAACTACGGGGCCGCAGCCGTGTATTTCTTGGATTGTCCGGAGATCACCGACGTCGTGTATCCCTGCCCGGAAGACGCTCCCCAGCTCACGCAGGATCCCAACGCCTGGGCGGAGACCCAGCGCCTCAAACAAAGCTGGCTTGTGGGGCGCGGCGCTTTGGCCCTGGCCAAAAAACTTAATTTCCGCCCCAACTTCCTCATCCAAAGCGAGACCCCGACGTTTTTCGCCCACCTCCGGCTGATCCGGGACGAGTACCAAACCGATCCGTTTTTCCAAGAAACGCGCTGCATCTTCAATGACCACACTCCCTTGGAATACGCCCATCCCATTTGGCCCCGCTCCACGTTGGAGAAAACCAAGGTGGACCCGGACCTCTACGAGCCTTATCTGAAGGGGCCGGGGGGATACGCCCAAGTGGACGTCACCCAGCTCCTCGTGTCCGCCTCCGACGGCGTTTTCGGCGTGTCGAAAAAACACGCGCACGTCATGCGGGCCATGCCTTCCCTTCGGGAATACGCCTCCAAGATCCAGTACGTCACCAACGGCGTCAGCCGGGACCTATGGCAGGAACCGGTGTTCCAGAAAGCGGACGAGCTGTCCGATCGGGAATTGATCGAGGCCAAGGACAAACTGAAAGGCGATTTTGTCGACTGGCTGTGGCGCCGGGCCGCCCTGTGGCCCATCTGGACGCGCGTGGCCCGGGGCAAAGCCCTCGTCCTATGGACCCGGCGCATCACCAGTTATAAGCGGCTGGACATCCTGCCTCAGATCTTCAACAACCCCGCCTGGCGCCAGCGGTTCTTGAACACGAACATCATCCTCGTCGTGGGCGGGCGCGTGTACCAGCGGGACAACGTTTCGGAAAAAATGGTGTACAGCCTCACCGAGCTCCTCAACCGGGACCAGGAACTGGGGGACCGCGTCGTGTTCATTCAGAACTTCAACGTCTGGGAAGCGCCGCGCCTGTTCCACGGCGCCGACGGCGCCATCATGCTTTCCGACGATGGGCGCGAAGCCTCCGCCACAGGATTTATGAAATCGCAGATGAATGGGGGGTTCGTGGTCGCCAACCCGGACGGAGCGGTGCCGGAATTCGTGATCTTCAAAGGGCAAGAAGAGGCGGGACAAAAAGCCAACGGGTTCGGCGTGGCCTATGCCAATGGAGAACCGGACCCGGAATCGTTCTTGAAAGCGTTGGAGGACTTCGACGCCGTTTATCGGAACGACAAGGCGCGGGCCGCGATGATGAGGGCCGCCTTGTCGGTGACGCCGCAGGTGAGCGTGGAAAGAACCGCCCGGGAAACCTTGGAATTCTACAAGGGGCTCCTGAAAGAGAAACAGCCGGCTTCTTAAGCCCCTTCCATCCCGGAACGGACTCGTTTTCGAACGTATAGGATCATGCCGACCACCAGGGCCGCCACGCCCAGAGAGACGATGGACTCCACGCGGTCCATCCCTTTGGCGTAACGGAGTGCGCTCCCTCCCATTTGCCACCCCAAAACAGACAGCAGGAAGCAGCGCGGTATGAACCCGATGGCGGACCAAATTAAAAACGTCTTCATGCGGACTTCCATCACGCCGCAGACGATGGAAATCAAAGAGAGCGGCACCACCGGCAAGGCGCGCAGGAGGAAAAGACTGAGACCGACTCTGGACGCCGTCAACTTTTGGCTGAAACGTTCCACGTCTTTCCAGGAAAACCCCAGATACCTTTGGAAGTGATCGACGAAGGTCTTCCCGCCCCACAGCCCGAGATAATAGCCCAGGACCGCGCCCAACAGAGAGGCGATGGTGCCCGGGACGACGATCTTGCCGCTGATGGCCGCGAGGGCGGCCGCCCACGTTTCCCCGGGCGGGATCAGGATCATCCCCGCCCCCATGATGATGACGGGCGAGGGGATGGGCACGATGACCTGCTCGATCATCACCCCCGTAAAAACGCTCCACGCCCCGTAGATGCGAAGCGTCTCCAAAATCCAGCCGGTCAATTCCGTGATCATGTTCGACGTATCCTCTCCGGGCGGTTCCCGCCCATCATTTACAGCCTCGTTTCAGGATTCTATAATAAATTGTATGAAGCTTCGTTCATCCGCTCTCATTTGGCTCCTGTTGCTCCCCCTCCTCACCGGATGCCCAAAGGTTCCCGTGACGGGGAGGCGGTCCCTCGTCCTGGTGCCCGAGTCTCAAGAGGTCGCACTGGGCCTTCAAGCCTACCGGGAAATCCTCAGCCAATCCAAGATCTCCACGGACGCGGAAGCCACGGCCATGGTCCGCCGGGCGGGGGAACGGATCGCCAAAATCTCCGACCGTCCGGATTACGAGTGGGAGTACACCCTGATTGACGATCCCAAAACCGAAAACGCCTTCTGCCTGCCGGGAGGCAAGGTGGCCGTCTACACGGGCCTGCTGCCCATCACCCAAAACGAAGCCGGCCTGGCGGTGGTGATGGGACATGAGATCGCCCACGCCATCGCCAAACATGGAGCGGAGCGCCTGTCGGAGCAAATGCTTCTCACGGTCGGGGAAGTTTCTCTGGCCGTAGCCATGCAGAAAAAACCGCAGGAAACCCGCGTTCTGATGCAAACGGCTTACGGTGTGGGAACCGGGCTCGCGGTGGTGCTGCCTTTCGGCCGCTTTCAAGAAGCGGAAGCCGACCACATCGGCTTGATCTATGCGGCCAAAGCCGGCTACGATCCCCGCGAAGCCCTGAGTTTTTGGGCGCGCATGGACGAGATGTCGAAAGGGAGACAACCCCCCGAGTTCCTATCCACGCATCCCAGCCACGAGACGCGCCTCAAAAACCTAAAATCCTGGATGCCGGAAGCCCTTCGAGAATACGATTCGTCGCCTCATTGACTGGCGAAAGCGTCCAGGAAAGCTTTATCCTCCGGGTTGATTTCGGAGAACTCCAATCCGCATTCCACCATGGTGTTGGGAACGACGTTCCGGGCCCAGACGATGGTCCCCCTCGCGAGGATGGGTGCGCTCCGGCCCGGCACGACGAACTCCAAATCCATGACGCGGCCGACGTGGAGGGTTTCCCCGAAGGTCATGAAGAGGCCCCCGGCGCTCACGTTCCCGGCCTCGGTCTCCCTCCACTCCCGGATCACGCCTTCCACGTTCAACCGATAGCGCACGGAGAATTGGATGTATCGTCTTTTGTAGCGCCTTCGCTCGTGGCCGGGTTCTTGCGTGTCCATGATCAACCGATCTTGCTCAAGACTCTTCCGGAAGGATCGATGTCGTAGACGATGGGAGAGCCGGTGGCGATGTTGAGTTCCAGAACCTGCTCTTTCGTCAGTTTGTCCAGGTCCATGACGATGGATCGAAGGCTGTTGCCATGGGCCGCCACGAGGACGTTGCGGCCGCCTTTGACGTCGGAAAGGATTTTGTCGTAGAAATACGGCAGAGTCCGGGCCGCGGTGTCTTTCAGGCTTTCGCTCATGCCGTCCGGGTTCATGGCTGTTTTTTCGCTCGGCGGCGGGACGTCGTAGCTGCGCCGCCAGATGTGGACCTGCTGATCTCCATATTTGTCCGCGGTTTCCTTTTTATCGAGCCCCTGCAGGGCGCCGTAATGCCTCTCGTTCAAGGCTTTGCTTCTCTCCACGGGAATCCCCGGTTGTTCGATCACGTCCAAAATAATTTTCAGCGTTTCCTGGGCGCGCCGCAAGTCGGAGGTATAGGCTTTGACAAATTTGATGTTCTTGATTTGCTCCCCGGCCTTTTGGGCTTCTTTGCGCCCCAAGTCCGTTAAGGAGACGTCCACCCAGCCCGTAAAGCGGTTTTCCAAGTTCCACTGCGATTGCCCGTGCCGAACCAACACCAATTTTGCCATAGCTCTCCCTCGACGTTCTCTGCGGAATTGTCCCCGCGGTGTCCCGCGGGAGTCATTTATTATACATAAAAAAACCGTTTGAAACCGATCCGGTTTGTAGTAAAATAAGTGAACCTGCCGTTGATCCATTTCATAAATTTACATTCACAAATGACAATGAGGTGTTCTATCATGAGACGCATAATGTCGAAGTTCATCCGGGACCGTAAATCTTCTTTTATGGGCCTCGGTGTGTTGTTCGCAATTGCAGCCACCGCCTTCGCTCAGATGACGGCGGAGCCCACGGGAGCGGGCGAGAGCTTCCAACTCTTCTCGTTCATGACTTCGCCGCATTACGCCAGCTACGAGAAAATCGCGCTCTGGGTCGTGCTCGGAGTGGCCGTCGCCGGCCTTCTCTACGCCGCCTCGCTGGTGAAAGAAGTGCTCGGCGCCGACAAAGGCACGCCAAAGATGCAGGACGTCGCCCGGGCCATCCGGGAAGGGTCCGACGCCTACTTGAAGCGCCAGTTCACCACGGTGGCGTTCCTCATCATCGGCCTCGTCGTCCTCCTTTATCTGAGCCGGGCCATTCCGACCGGCCACTATTCGGACCCCATCGCCTTCGGGCGCGCGTTTGCGTTCCTGATGGGCGCGGCGTTCTCCGCCTGCGTGGGTTTCGTGGGAATGCGCCTGGCCACCACCGGCAACCTCCGCGTCGCCGCGGCGGCCCGGACCAGCTTCGGCCGCGCCCTCCAGCTCGGCTACCGGACGGGCACCATCACCGGCATGCTGACGGACGGCCTCGGCCTTTTGGGCGGCACCATCATTTTCATGTCTTTCGGCGAACAAGCTTATGAAGTGCTGCTCGGCTTCGGCTTCGGCGGAACGCTGTTGGCCCTCTTCATGCGGGTGGGCGGCGGCATCTATACGAAAGCCGCGGACGTGGGCGCCGACCTCGTGGGCAAAGTCGAAGCCGGCATCCCCGAGGACGACCCCCGCAACGCCGCCACGATCGCCGACAACGTCGGCGACAACGTCGGCGACTGCGCCGGGATGGCCGCGGACATCTTCGAATCTTACGAAGTGACCATCGTGGCCGCCATGATCCTGGGTTGGGCCTCCTTCGGCCACAAGGGCGTGATC
>JACQPF010000161.1 GCA_016207625.1 Elusimicrobiota bacterium
ACCTCCTCCATCACCGTTTCTTTCATTTGGGCGTAGTCCCGCCCGATGTCCTCTTGAACGAGGAACCCGAGGGACTTCCCGTTTGAAATCATGCGCGCGCCGTCGTTGGACGTCATGATGATGACGGTGTTCTTGAAGCTGACTTTGTGCCCCAGGTTATCCGTCAGGACGCCGTCGTCCATCATTTGCAGGAGGATGTTGAAGGTGTCCGGATGGGCCTTTTCGATCTCATCCAGGAGGACCACCGAATACGGCTTCCGCCGCACCGCCTCCGTAAGCTGCCCTCCTTCCTCGTAGCCCACGTAGCCCGGAGGAGCGCCGATCAGCCGGCTGACGGAGAACTTCTCCATGTATTCCGACATGTCGATCCGGATCAGGGCTTCTTCGTTGCCGAAGAGGAATTCAGCCAGAGCCCTGGCCAGCTCCGTTTTCCCCACGCCCGTGGGCCCAAGGAAAATGAAGCTCCCGATGGGTTTGCGGGGGTCCTTGAGGCCCGTCCGGCTGCGGCGGATCGCCTGGGAAATGGCCGCGATGGCTTCTTCCTGGCCGATCACGCGTTTATGGATCTCGCCTTCCATGTGCAAAAGCTTTTCCTGCTCGGATTCCGTGAGCTTGTTCGTGGGAATTCCGGTCCATTTGGAGACGACGGAAGCGATGTCCTCCCCCGAGACCTGGGGAATGGAGGCATCGCGTTTCTCGCGCCATTGCTTCCGGGCGTCTTCCAAGGCCTTCCGCAGCTCCTTTTCCTTGTCCCGCAACTTCGCCGCCCGTTCATACTCTTGCGCGGCGATGGCGGATTCCTTTTCTTTCGTCACCGTTTCGATCTCCACTTCCCGGTCCTTCAGGTCCTGCGGGCGCTGGGTGACCTTGAGCCGGGCGCGGCTCCCCGCCTCATCGATCAAGTCGATGGCCTTGTCCGGAAGGAAGCGGTCGGTGATGTAACGCTCCGCCAGCTCCGCCGCCTGTTTCAGGGCTTCGTCTTCGAACTTGACTTTGTGGTGGGTCTCGTAGCGGTCCCTCAGGCCTTTCAAAATCTTCACGGTGTCGTCCACGGAAGGCGGGTCTACCATGATGGGCTGGAACCGGCGCTCCAAGGCCGCGTCGTGCTCGATGTATTTGCGGTATTCGTCCAGCGTCGTGGCGCCGATGCATTGCAATTCCCCGCGGGCCAAAGACGGCTTCAGCATGTTGGACGCGTCGATCGCGCCCTCGGCCGCTCCCGCGCCGATGACGGTGTGCAACTCATCGATGAAAAGGATGATGTGGTTCTTCGCCCGGCGGATCTCCTCCATGATGTTCTTCAATCGCTGCTCGAACTCGCCGCGGTATTTCGTCCCGGCCACCACGGCGGCCAGGTCCAACGTCATGACGCGCTTGCCTTGCAGGAGCTCCGGCGCCTCGTCCGAAGCGAGCCTCTGGGCGAGACCCTCGACGATGGCGGTTTTCCCCACGCCCGGATCGCCGATGAGGACCGGGTTGTTCTTCGTCCGGCGAAGGAGGATTTGCACGACGCGCTCAATCTCGTCTTCCCGGCCGATGACCGGGTCGAGTTTCCCTTCCTTGGCCAACAAAGTCAGGTCGCGTCCGAACTCATCCAGCGTCGGTGTTTTGGATTTCGTGCGGGTCGTCGAAGTCTGGGCGTGCGGGGGGGCCTGCGCATGGCCTTCGCCGAGCAGGGAAATGACCTCCTCGCGCACGACGTCCAGCCGAACGCCGATGTTCTCAAGGACGCGGGCGGCGACGCCCTCTTCCTCGCGGATCAGGCCCAGGAGCAAATGCTCGGTTCCGACGTAGTTGTGGCCCATGTTCTGGGCTTCCTCCACCGCCAGCTCCAGCACTTTCTTGGCCCGGGGGGTGAAGGGGATCTCCCCCAAAAGCATGACGTTGTCCCCCGTGCCGACGATCTTCTCGATTTCCACCCGGACGCGGCGCAAGTCCACGCCCAGGTTGGCCAGCACTTGCGCGGCCACGCCTTCCCCCAAAGCAATCAACCCCAAAAGCAAATGTTCCGTTCCCACGTAATCGTGGTTCAGGCGTTTCGCCTCTTCTTGCGCGATCAGGATGACGCGCTGGGCCCGTTCCGTAAATCGATTTGACATGCGTTTTTTACCCCCAAAAATTAGACGAACGAAGGCGTGACTTTCAAAATTATTGTAGACCCTTTTCGTACCCTTGTCAAATGCTTTCGGACGCTTATTTTTTGGGATGGGATCGGAGCGTTTTCCGGATGAGTGTGGCGCGGAAGACATCCCGTTCGGCGGGAGAGAGGTCTTTCCCGGCCGCTTGCTGCACATGGGCCGGTTGCGCGAGGAGCATGATTTCGTTCAGGAGGGGCAGCGAAGCGGGCAGTTTCATGTCCAAATACAGCCCCAGGCGGACCCGGGAGAGCAACGTCATGGTTTCCTCATAGTTCATGCAGCGGGCCGCTTGCAGGAGGGCCATGGCCCGATGGACCTGGTCCTCCGTCCGCACGGCGTTGGTCCCCGACATCAACTGCTGACGCGCATCCATTTCATGTTGAATGATCCGCCGGATGATTTTTTGCACGTGGTCGATGATCTCTTTTTCCGATCGGCCGAGCGTCGTGGCGTTCGAAACTTGGAAGATCTCCCCGAGCGCGCGGGTTCCCTCCCCATAGTACCCCCGCACCACCAACCCCAACCGGTTCAATCCCTGGAGCACCCTCTGCAGGCCGCCGGCCAAACTCAACGCCGGCAAATGGAGGCGCGCCGACACCCTTAAACCCGTTCCGCAATTGGTCGGGCAGGCGGTGAGAAACCCCCAAGAGGGGTGGTAAGCCCAAGTCAGTTTTTGGCCCAGGGCGGTGTCCAACCCGTCCACCTCCCGCCAGGCCTCCTCTAAAAGAAGGCCCGATTTCACGGACGCCATGCGGATATGGTCTTCCTCGTTCACCATGAGGGGAAAGTTGCCGTCGGCGTCCATCGCCAGGCCGCAATCGTGCGCGTTCTCGCATTGGTTCTGAGAGATCAAATGCCGCTCTATCAGGATTTCGCGCGTCAACCGCGTGTGGGCGGACAAACGGAAAAATTGGCCTTCCTTGTAAGCCGGAACTTGCTGAAGCGCTGAAAAAACGGATTCAAGAGACTGTGTCAATTCGCCGGGCTTGGCCTGTCCGGGGAACGGGACGTTCTGAAGGTTGCGGGCCAGCCTGACCCGGGAGGAGATCACCACCGAGCTTTCCGGGCCGGAGGCGTGGAACCAATTCCGCGGATTGTCGTGAAAAGGAATTCCGCCGGTCATTTCATTTCCTTGATCTGCCGGATCTTGTCCCTGATCTCGGCCGCGCGCTCAAAGTCTTCCCGCTTAACGGCATCGCGCAATTGCTTTTGGAGAGGCTCCTCAGCCGGGAAATGCGCCCGGCCCGGCGCGGCATAGGGTTTTCCGCAGTGGCGAACCTGGCCGTGGATGTGTTTCAAAAGGGGCTCGATCGTGGATTGGAAGGCCAAATAGCATCGGCTGCAGCCGAACCGGCCTCGCACATGGAATTCGTCGTAGGTCAGGCCGCAAGCCGGGCATTGAGCGCGTTCCCGAGGTTGTCCTTCCGACAGGACCTCATCCGCCAGTTGCGCGATCAGCTCGGAAAGGGATTGGAAAGGCGCCGGCGTCAGCGGGGTGCTTTGTTCCTGAAGGAACGGGATTCCTTTTTCCTGGGCGCAGGAGAAACAAAGGTTCCATTCGGTCACCTGTTGATTGACCACGCTCTTGAAGTGGACGCAAGCCGGGTTCTTCTTGCAGTTCGAGCAAAGCATCATGACTCCAAGTTACTAAATCGGGACGCCTTCTTTTTGAGTCAGGTCGCGGAACGCCCGGATCAGTTTTTGGGTCTTCGCGCCGGGTTTGCCCGAACCGATGGTGCGCGAGTCGATGCGGATCACCGGGATGACCTCGGCCGCCGTTCCCGTAAGGAAAGATTCCTCCGCGGTGTAGAGGTCATAGGGGGTGAAGAGCTTCTCTTCCGCCTTTAAACCGAGGGAAGGGGCCAGTTCCATCACGCAATTTCGCGTGATGCCGTCCAAGGCGCCCGCCGTGGTGGGCGGCGTGATCAGGCGGTCGCCTTTGATGTAAAAGATGTTGTCCCCGGTGCATTCGGCGACGAACCCTTCCAAATTCAACATGATGGCCTCGCGGACGCCGACGAGGTTGGCCTCGATTTTCGCGAGGATGTTGTTGAGGTAGTTGAGGGCCTTGATGTTCGGGCTGAGCGCCTGGGAGCTGTTGCGCCGGGTGGACACCGTCACCACGTCGAGCCCGACGGAATAGCATTCCTCGGGATAGAGCGCGATCTTGTCCGCAATGATGATGATGGTGGGTTCCGGGCATTTGCGGGGATCCAGGCCCAAGTCGCCCGTTCCGCGCGAGACCACCAGCCGGACGTAGGCGTCCCGCAATTGGTTGGCCCGCAAAGTCTCCAAGACCTTTTGGATCAAATCCTCGGGCGACATCTTGATGTCCAGGATAATGGCCCGGGCGGAACGATACAGCCGGTCCATATGCTCCTGAAGCCGGAACACGCGTCCGTTGTAGGCGCGGATCCCCTCAAAAACCCCGTCGCCGTACAGGAATCCGTGATCGAACACCGATACAACGGCCTCTTCCTTCGGCACAAGGCGGCCGTTCATGTAAATCATGAGGGGTGACGTCTTTGGGTTCACTGTCTTTCCTCCGATGTCTGGAGTTTGCCGTCGATCATTACGAGGCGCCGGTCGGCTTGGGCCGCGAGGGCCTCATTGTGGGTCACAAGCACCAGCGCGGTCCCGCGCGACTTGACTTCGTTCCTTAAAAGTTTTTCCACGTCTTCACCGATGCCCCGGTCAAGGTTGCCCGTGGGTTCATCGGCCAGGAGGAGGCCCGGCTCTCCGATGAGCGCCCGGGCCAGCGCCGCCCGCTGCTGTTCCCCTCCCGACGTTTCGGTCGGACGGTGCT
>JACQPF010000172.1 GCA_016207625.1 Elusimicrobiota bacterium
AACCACAGCCAATCGGTGTAGATCCGGACGCCCTTGCCGAAGAAGAGGATGGCGAAAGCCAGCAAGAGGAAAAAGAAGGCCATGATGGCCCCGGCGCTGACGGCGTGATTTTGTGCGTAGCGTTCTTTAGGCATGGGAGTGATCTTTTCACATGATACGTCAATTTGATGAACGCGTAAACCTTTGCTTTCTGCGCGTTCTCGTGTTAGGCTTCTACTGAGGGGTTCGACCATGAAATGGGCATCCAGTCTTTCCGAAAACGAGACTCTTGAAAACGCCGTGGCGGAGTGCGTCGCGTCCATCCAGAAACAACTGGAAGGGGCGCCGCCCGATTTCGTGGGCCTGTTCGTCTCCAGGGGTTCCGCGAACCGGTTCGAAGAGGCGGGCGCTCTCGTGTCCGATCGGCTTCCGTGCCGGACGCTCCTGGGCTGCAGCGCCGGCGGCGTCATCGGCGACGGCCGCGAGGTGGAGCAGCGCCCGGCCGTGAGCCTCGTGGCGGCCGTGCTTCCGGGAGTGGAGATCAAGCCGTTCTCCATCCAGGAAGACGACCTGCCGGACATGGACGCCTCCCCCCACACGTGGGAAGACCTCGTCGGGATCCGGGAGCCGGCGAAACCCCAGTTCGTGATCCTGGCCGACCCGTTCTCCGTCCGAGTCGACAACTTCCTCATGGGCTTGGATTACGCGTTCCCCCACGCCACGAAAGTGGGCGGCCTGGCGTCCGGCGCCCGGGAGCCGGGCGAGAACGCGCTCTACCTCAATGAGCTCTGTCTCCGGTCCGGCCTGGCGGGCATCGCCATCACGGGGAACATCGAGTTGGACGCCGTCGTCGCCCAGGGCTGCAAGCCCATCGGCACCCCCCTGCGCATCACGGACTGCGAGCAGAACGTCCTCATCGAGATCGACCACAAATCCCCTCTCGAAGCCCTCCAAGACATCGCCGAGACCCTTTCCGCCCGGGACCAGGAGCTCCTCCGGCAATCCCTGTTCGTCGGCCTGGCGACGGACCCTCAGAAAGAACGGTATGAGCGCGGCGATTTCCTGGTCCGGAACATCGTGGGCGTGGACCGGAAAAAAGGCTTCCTGGCCGTCGGCGCGCTCGTGCGCAAAGGACAGGTGGTCCAGTTCCATCTGCGCGACGCGAAAGTTTCCGCTGAAGACCTTCGCCTCATGCTGGGGCGCTGTTCTTCTCAAAAAAACCGGACGAAAGGGGCTCTCCTGTTCTCCTGCCTGGGCCGGGGGCAATATCTGTACGGCGTTCCCAACCACGACTCCCGCTTGTTCCGCAACAACATCGGTCCCGTGCCGATGGGGGGGTTCTTCTGCAACGGAGAGATCGGTCCGGTGGGCGGCACCACCTACCTCCACGGGTACACCAGCTGTTTCGGGCTCTTCCGGCCTAAAAACGAAGCATGAAATTTTTGTATAATGCCCTTTCATGAACGAAACACTGCTCCCCTCTTTTTTGCGCACCGCGGTCATGAACCAGCGCATGTACCCCGCGGGCAGCCCCATCGTCGAACGATCGGTGTCCCAGATCCATCAAGCCCTTGAGCGCCTCCTGCAATCCCAGGACCGGGTCACCCTCACCAACCGTCAAGGCCGCATCTTCTTCCTGAACAAAGAGACGGCGGACGCCGCCAACCTCGTCCCCGTTTTCGAGGAGCACAACATACAGAGCCTCACGTTCCTCCCCGGCGCCACGGCCCCCGAAATCTCGCAACTGGTCCAGCTCCTCAGCCGCAAAAAACTCCCGGACGGGAACGCGTCCGAGTGGCTCCAAAACCAGAACGTCACCCACGTCCAATTGGACAAAGTGACCGTGGTGGAAGTGATGGAAGGGGAAGCGGTCACCAAGCGGGTGGACATGCTCTTCGATCAGGTGCACGACTTCCCGGAGCTGGTCAGCGACTTGCGCGAATCCTACGACATGATGGACAAAATCCCGGACGAGAGGAAGCGCGCCGAGGTCCAGGAACACTTGGCGCGGCGCCTGGCGGGCCTGGAATCCCCTCTCATCCGCGACATGTTCGAGAACGAGCTGCCCAAGCGCGTGGAGGACTCCGGCCTGCGGGACTCCGTCCTGAACGCCATGACTCAGGACAAGCTGCGCGACATCTTCAGCGAAATCGGGGACTGGTACCGCCAAGTCCGCGCCCAGACGTCCTCTGATTTCGAGGTGGTCGACCACCTCAACAAGCTGAAGACGTTCCTCGGGAAGCTCTTGAAGTCGCCCGCGCACAAGAACATCCCCTTCGCCATCTACGAGGAAATGATGAACCAGGGTTTGCTCGACCAGGTCCCCCCCGACGTCGAGAAACAGCCCGAGGAAGAGTCCATCGCCTCCCAGGTCGACAAGCTCCTGGAAAATCCGCCCTCGGCCCTCCTGGAACAGCCGGTGCGCGATCAACTGCCGTTCATCCTCAAGAAACTGCTCGGCGTGGGGCTCGACGACCTCGCCCTGAAGCTCGTGAAGAAGTTCATCCAGAACCTCACCGAAGGAACGCCTCTCCTGCGCCAGATCGCCGTCCGGACCTCCTATGGTTTCCTTGAAATTTTCTGGGTCAACCGCAACGAGCGCCTAGCGGAGCTGTTGTCCTCGTCTTTGACCCAGCTCATGGAGATGGAGAGATCGACGGACGTGTACCGGGCGCTTTCCGAGACGTCCTCCCAGATCGTCATCCGTTTCATCTTGAACGACCGCTCCAGCGACGCCCTGAAGGCCTTGTCCCTCTTGCGCCGGCACTTCTACGAGGAGAGCGCCTTCATCCCTCAGCGGCCGGAACTGGCGGGGCAGGCCCTCCAGCGCGTGGCCGACAACATCATCGACGTGATGACGGAGGACCTCTTGTCGCCGGACAAGCCGCGGCAGGAGTCCGCGCAGAACATCCTGGCGTACCTCGGCGAGAAGGCCATCCCTTGTTTCATCAACATGATCAAAAGCGCGGACGACGTCCGCCACCGGCGCCTGGCGGCCGGCGCTTTGAAATTTTACGGCACGGAAGCCCGGAACCGGCTGGCCGCGGAGTTCCACGTCGGGAACTCCACCATCGTGCTCCTCCATGTGTTGAGCATCCTGGACGATTTCCTCTTCTTTGAGCTCATCCCGCGGTTTGAGGGTTTCCTCCATTTCCCGGACGCCTCCGTCCGCCGCCGGATCATCCAGCTGACGGCCAAGATGGCCCACGAAAACGCCACGAAACTCCTCTTGAAGTTCCTGGACGACCCGGATGAACCGGCTCAAATCGAGGCCGTCCGGTCCGTCGGCGAGCTGCGGATCCCGGACGCGGTCTATCCATTGATGGACTTGATCAAGAGCGGATCCACGCTTCGGCTGGAAGAGGTCTGCCTGGCGTTGGGAAAAATCGGCGATGGCCAGTGCGTGCCCGCCTTAATGGATCTTTTGGAATCCCGGCCCTCGGGCCTGTTTAAAAAGAAATCCTCCATCGAGGAAACGGTCCGCATCCGCGCCGCCTGGGCCCTGTCCCAAATCAAAACCGATGACGCCCGGAACGCGCTCTCCCGGCTGCGGAAAGACCCCAATCAACAGATCCAAGCCATCGTCAAGCACGCCCTCGGGTCTTAATTTCACCTCTTTTTTCCACCCCATGCCCTTCAAAAGATCTTTCCCCGTGCGGTTTCTTTTTTGGGGAATTCTCGCGATCTTGCCGACCCCGGTCCTCAACGCCGGAGTGGACGATGACGTTGCGGCCGGCTTGAGCGCCCTTTACAACCTCAATTATGAGGAGGCGCAAAGGAACTTTCACGCGATCACCGAGCAATCCCCCGGCAACCCTTTGGGGCCCTACGCCCTCACGACCGCCCTTTGGTGGGAGCTGACGAACGAGTACGATGAGAAAAATCCGGCGCTGGAGCGGGAGTTCCTCGCCGCCGCGAACCGTGCCATCGTCTTCGCGAAAAAAAAATCCGAGGACGAAGACGCCTCCGGGCTCTCCCACCTGTGCCTGGGCGGCGCGTTGGGGCTCAAAAGCCGGTGGGAGGCCATCCAGGGCCAGTGGATCAAAGCCTACCTCCACGGCAAGCAGGCCTTCAAAGCGCAAGAGAGGGCCATCGAGCTGAACCCGGAACTCTACGACGCCTACCTCGGCGTCGGCATATTTCATTACTACACGGCGACCCTTCCCGCCACGGTCAGGGTCCTCGCGCGGCTGGTCTTCGGCGGGAACAAAGAGCAGGGGCTGAACGAGATCCGCCTGGCGATGGCGAAAGGCCATTTTTCCCGCACGGCCGCCCGGCTTTTCCTCATCGGCATCTACAACAACACGGAGAAGGATTATCCGGCCGCCCTGGCTCTCGTTCGAGAGGGCCGGAAGGAATTCCCTCAAAGCTCCTTTTTCCATTTCGTCGAGCTCCTCACGCTTGAAAACGCCCGCGATTGGGAAGGCGTCCGGGCCGGCGCCCACGATTTCCTCGCGCGCGTGGAGCGACAAGAACCGTCGTACCTGAAGAAGTACGTGCATCGCGCCTATTTTTCTCTCGCCAACAGCTACCTCGGCGAAAACCGCCCTCCGGAGGCGCTGGCGATTTACAACTCCATCCTGGAGAAATACCCTCTGGAGGACCGCTGGATCAGCTTGACCTATCTGAACCGCGGCAAGGCGTTCGATTTGCTGGGGCGGCGCGAGGAAGCCCTGAAAGACTATCGCGCGGTGCTCAAGCGCCGGGACGTCTGGGGACTGCACGACCAGGCCAAAGAGCTCATCGACCGTCCCCACCAACCGCCCCCGGCGGCACCCCCCCTCATAAAATAAATCCATCAGGAGGAATTCCCATGCGTTACCGTCCCTTCGGTAAAACGGGTCTTGAGGTTTCGGAAATTGGTTTCGGAGCCTGGGGCATCGGCGGCTCCATGTGGGGGAAGACGGTGGATGATGCTTCATCGGTGAACGCCCTTCATCGCGCGCTGGACCTGAGGATCAACTTTTTCGACACCGCGCTGGCCTACGGCATGGGACACAGCGAGCAATTGATCGGCCAGGTCCTGAAGGAGAGGGCCGAGGACGTTTTCATCGCCACGAAGGTTCCGCCGAAGAATTGGAAATGGCCCGCCAGCCACGCCGTCCCCGTGAAAGAGGTTTTCCCCGAAAATTGGATCGTGGAGTGCGCCGAAAAAAGCCTGAGGAACCTCGGGGTGGAACGGCTGGACCTCCTGCAGTTCCATGTGTGGTCGGACACCTGGATGGATCAAGACGGCTGGTGGGACGCCGTGGATAAACTCAAGAAAGACGGAAAGGTCCGCCTCTGGGGCGTGTCCATCAACAACCATGAGCCGGACAGCGCGCTGCGGCTGGCCGGATCGGGAAAGGCCGACAGCGTGCAGGTGATCTACAACATCTTCGACCCCTCGCCCGCCGAAGCCCTCTTCCCTCTATGCCGAGAGAAGGGCGTGGCCGTGATCGTGCGGGTGCCTTTTGATGAAGGCGGGCTGACCGGCGCGTTCACCCGGGAAACGAAATTTGAAGAAGGCGATTTCCGGCGGGACTATTTTTCCGGCCGGCTCGCGGACGTTGTGGAGCGCGTCGAGAAGCTGAAACCCCTGTTATTGAAGGAGGCCGGGTCTCTGCCGGAAGCCGCACTCAAATTTTGCCTGAGCCATCCCGCGGTCTCAACCGTGATCCCCGGGATGAGGAAAGCCGAACACGTGGAAGCCAACGTCCGGGCCAGCGACGGGAAAACCCTTTCCTGCGAAACCCTGGACCGCCTCAAAGAACACGCCTGGCCGAGGGATTTCTACCGGAGCCGATAATTGAAAAAGAGCGTCTCCTTATTTCTGCTTTCACTCTTCTTCGCGTCTCAAGCGTGGGCGGAACGGTTTGCGATCCACGTGGAGGACGCCGTTCCCGGGGATTCCCTTATTCTCGTGGGAGACTACAATTCGCCGCAGAAGTCCAACGCTCCGGTTCTCATCCTCTTGCATGGCTTGGGGAGCGCTCGAGGGGAATGGGCGGCCCTTGTTCGTGCCGCCGGACGGCGGGGATGGGGAACGCTCGCCTACGATGCCCGCGGCCATGGAGAGAGCCGGTCCACAGCGCACGGAAACAGCATCGATTACCAAAATCCCGCCTATGGCCGAAACCCCGCCTTCTGGCGTGGAATGATCGGCGATCTGGCCAAGGCAGCCGAAACCCTGCGGCTTCAAAAAAACGTTTCGCCTGGGCGTTTTGTTTTCGTCGGGGCGAGCCTGGGAGCCAACGTGGCCTTGAACGCGGCCGTGAATTCCCCCGGCCCGATGGCCGTCAAGGGACGGCAAACAACGCCGCCACTTGCCCGTGGCCTCGAACCACGGGCAAGTACTGCGGAAGTGGACCCCCGGGCAAAGCCCGGGGCCCCGGCCGCCGTCGTCGCCCTTTCGCCCGGGATGAACTACGCCGGCGTGGGGACCGAAAATGCGGCCCGCCGATGGAAAGGCCCGCTCCTCCTCGTCGCCGCCCGGCCGGACGCCTATGCGTTTCAGAGCGTCCACACCTTGAAAGACATCGCCGCGCACCCCCGGACACAGGTCTTTGCGCTGGAGGCGGCCGGGCCGCAGGGCGCCCATGGGACTCAGCTTTTCGATGGAAAGTTGGAAGAGGAAATCTTGGATTGGATCGGCAGGCAGACGGCGAGCCGATGAATTAGGATTATAGGAAAGGGAACAGCCGGTTCCACCAGCGGAGCGTGGGACGTTTTTCAATCTTCAACAACACGTCTTTTTGAACTTTCGCCAGGCTCAACACGCCGACGGAGAGGCGGACCTGGAATTGAAGCGTGTCCCCCTCCGCCCGGATTTCCTCCACAGGCGCAGCCACGGGTTTCGCTTTTCCCTCGTTGCGGCCCCCCAACAGCCGGGACAGGTATTGGCCGATGTCGCGCTCATCCGTTAAAAGCACAAAAACCATGTCGCCGACGACCACTTGATGGGCCGGCGCCCCGCCGGGGTCGCCTTGAAGCTCCGCCTCAAGGAGCAGGCTCTCCCCCGAGCCGGAATCCAGCGCCCGCCCGTCCCGAAGCGAGACCGCGACTTCCTCCCCCTTGGGTTTGATATGCCGGAACTGCTCCAAGTTGAGCTC
>JACQPF010000173.1 GCA_016207625.1 Elusimicrobiota bacterium
CCCACGAGCTGAACAATCCGTTGACCGGGATCAAGGGATTCACCGAGCTCCTCCTCCGGAACAAGGACATCCGGTTCGTGCCGGAGTTCCGGGAATCCCTCGAGATGATCCAGCGAGAGACGCTGCGCTGCCAATCCATCGTGTGGAATCTGTCCGCCTATGCCTGCGCGCAGAAGCCCGTATTATCGAATGTGAAGATCAACGATTTGATTGAGGAATGCCTGGGAGTCGAGGCCTTTTCCCTCGTGGCCGGGAACATCAAGGTGATAAAAGAGCTTTCGCCCGACCTTCCGGTCCTTCTGGCCGATGCCGATCAATTGAAAAAGGTCCTGTCAAACCTGATCCGCAACGCGCGGGAAGCCATCGCCCCCCACAACAAGAACGAAGGGCGATTGATCTTGCGCTCTTCGGGCATTGGGAAGACCATCCGGATCGAGGTTGAAGACAACGGACCCGGCATACCCCCCGCGAACCTGGCCAGGATTTTCGATCCTTTCTTCACCACCAAAGAGGTCGGGTGCGGCACGGGCCTGGGGTTGTCCATCGCCTACGGCGTTCTCCATCAACACAAAGGCAACCTGTGGGCGGAAAACGCTCCGGAAGGCGGCGCTCGATTGGTGATGGAACTCCCCTCAACGGAGCCGATCGAAGAAGCCAAAGGGAAACCGGCTGAGCTCACGCCCGGCGAAGCGTCCCCGCGGGAATCTCAAAAAAAGCTGTTGATCATCGATGACGAACCGATCATCCGGCGGGTGTTCTCCCGCATCCTGGCCAAGTCGGGGTATTCGCTCGATACGGCGGAAAACGGGGAAGATGCCCAAGCCAAACTGATGGAAGGAGACTACGAAGGGGTGTTCTGCGACGTGCGCATGCCGCGCATGGACGGGTGGTCCCTGTTCTCATGGGTGAAGGAGAACAGGCCGCAGATCGTCCCGCGCTGGGTCTTCGTCACCGGATCCATCGGCGAAGAGGTGATGTCCTCCGTCCTGCATTCGGGACGGCCGGTGATCCACAAACCCTTTCAGATCGGAGAGGTCGATCAGCTCCTGAAAGACCTCTTCGCGAAATCCGCATAAAAAGTCGTTTCGCCCTGATCGGCCTCTTTAAGGCGTCAGATGAACTTGTATCCTTCCCCCTTCACCGACATCAGGCGGCGCGACAAGACGGGCCCCAATTTCATTCGGATGGAACGGATGTGCACGTCGACGTTCCGGGATTCGCTGTTGTAGGGCATCTCCCAAATCCTCTCGAAAATCTGCCGGCGGGTCAGGGGCTGGGGCGAGTTGTAAATCAACTGATAGAGGATGGCGAACTCCTTTTCCGTGAAATTGTCCACCCG
This sequence comes from Elusimicrobiota bacterium, assembly GCA_016207625.1. GTDB lineage: Bacteria > Elusimicrobiota > Elusimicrobia > FEN-1173 > FEN-1173 > JACQPF01. The sequence goes on from JACQPF010000173.1 coordinate 1,340, forward strand.
GCGGCCCGCGCAGGAAACGGTGCGCCGGGTCCTGTCCAGCAAGATCCCTTCGTGCACGATCACCTTGGGGGGGTCCTTCCGCTCGCTCGCCGTGCGCAGCTGGGCCTGCACGCGGGCCATAAGCTCCATCACTTCGAACGGCTTGGTCACGTAGTCGACGGCTCCCACGTCCAACCCTTTCACCACATTGGCCACGCCCGCGCGGGCGGAGTTGATGATGATGGGGATGCGGCGAGTGTCTTCGTCCTTCCTCAAGGTTTGGGCCACGGCCAGACCGTCCATATCGGGCAGCATGAGGTCGAGGATGATGAGGTCCGGCCGCTGGGTCCTGGCGATCTCCACGGCCTCTTTGCCGCTGGCCGTTTCAATAGCGTGGTATTTCATCACTGTCAGCCCGGCCACAATCAGGGACCTCACATCGGGATCATCTTCAACAACGAGGATTTGCGAAGTCATGGTATTCGTTACCAATTTAATACGAAAATCAACTCATTTCAATGGGATATTAAGAATATTAACAATCGCCGCGTGGCCGGACGAGCCCATAGAGGTTCCCTGGCCTTGACACGCCCATGGCAAGTTGATAAATTCATTTGGTACCTACCCGCATCTTTCTTCCACAAGGAGTCACATTATGGCGCGCGTAAAAGGGACCGCCGGACGCTTGGATCCGACGGAAGAGCTGGACCTGCTTCACAAGATCACGCACATCATCGGCTCTTCCCTGGAATTGCGGACGGTCCTCCAAGAGATTGTCTCGCTGGTCACCAGCCTGACCAAGGCCGACGCCTGCTTCATCTACCTCCATGAGCCGGCCCAATCCAGCTTGGTCCTCTCCGCCTCCAAAACCCCCCATCCGGGCGAAATCGGCACGCTGAGCCTCAAGATGGGGGAAGGCATCACGGGCTGGGTCGCCCAGCATCGAAAACCCCTCGTCCTCCCGGAGCGGGCCCACGAAGATCCCCGTTTCAAGTTCTTTCATAACCTGCCGGAAGACACGTATGAGGCGTTCTTGTCCGTGCCGATCCTCATTAAAAACGACGTGATCGGCGTCATCAACGTACAGCACAGGAAACCCCACCAGTACACGGACCACGTGCAGAAGGTGTTGACCACCGTCGCGAAACAGGTGAGCGGCGCCATCGAGAACGCCCGCCTTTACGAGGAAACCAAGAAAAAGGCCCAGGCCATCCAGACCCTTTCGGCGGTCTCCCACACGGTGACCTCCAGCCGGTATCTCGAAGAAGTCCTCCAAATGATCGTGAACATGACGGCTTCGCTCCTGGGCTCCAAGATCTGCTCCGTCATGCTGTTGGATGAAAAAAGCGGCGAACTGCGGATTGCGGCCACACAATCCTTGTCAGACGCATATCGCAACAAGCCCCCCCTGAAAGTCAGCCAAAGCCTCTCGGGGCAGTCCGTTCTTCAAAAACGCCCCATCATGGTGGCGGACGTGCGCAAAGAGAAGAGCTATTCCTTCCCCGACATCGCCACCGCGGAAGGGCTCGTGTCGTTGCTGACCGTGCCCATGCTCTTCCAGGACAAGGTGATCGGCGTCATCAACTCCTACACCGCCACCGAACACGCATTCAGCTCCGAGGACGTATCCGTCTTGCAGGCCGTCGCCAACCAATGCGCCTCGGCCATCGTGCAGACGCGCCTCCTCACGGAGAAATTGGCAGCCCAGGAAGCCCTGGAAACCCGAAAACAGGTGGAGCGAGCCAAAGGCCTCCTGATGAGGAAGCGCGGCCTGTCCGAACCCGACGCTTTCCGCGAAATGCAGAAGCAAAGCATGGACCGCCGAAAGAGCATGAAGGAAATCGCCGAGGCCATCCTCCTGGCGGAGGAACTCGGAAGCCGTTCGTAGAGTGCCCATCATCCGCCTCGCCCTGGCTCAGATCAATCCCACGGTCGGAGACCTTTCCGGCAACGCTGCCCGGATCTCGGAGTTCGCCCGCCGCGCCGGAGACAGGGGAGCCGGTCTCGTCGTTTTTCCCGAATTGGCGCTCTCCGGCTATCCGCCCGAAGACCTCTTGTTCCAGCCGCGTTTCGTTCGAGACGTTCAATCCACCCTGTCCGGGATCGCCAAGGATCTTCCGACCGGCCTCGCCGCCATCGTCGGCTTTCCGGAAGGGCTTCCCGGACGGCTCGCCAACGCGGCGGCGGTCCTCTCCCGAAGGAAAGTGCTCGGCGTGTACCGCAAGAAACATCTCCCCAACTACGGCGTCTTCGACGAGGAGCGTTACTTCCAACCCGGGGAGAAACCCCTGGTCCTGAACGTCGCGGGCGCCCTCGTCGGAGTGACCATTTGCGAGGACATCTGGGTGGAGAGAGGGCCCGCACTCTCCGAAGCCGAGGCGGGCGCGCAGCTCATCGTCAACCTTTCCGCCAGCCCCTTCCACGCCGGGAAGCTCACGGAACGGATCCGCATCCTGAAAGACCGTGTCCGCGAATGCGGCGCTTTTTTCGCCTACTGCAACACCGTGGGCGGCCAGGACGAGCTCGTTTTTGACGGCGCCAGCGTCGTCATGGACCGGCGCGGCCGGGTGCTGGCCCAAGCCCCGCAATTTGAGGAGCATCTCCTCCTCGCGGACCTTCCGCTCCCCGAAACGCGGAGAGCCGGCCGGACCGAAGCCCGTCCCCCCGTTCCCATCGTCAAGGCGGAACGTCTCCCCGAAAACGAAGAAGTCTACAACGCCCTGGTCCTCGGCACGCGGGATTACGTCCGGAAAAACGGATTTCAGAAGGCGGTCCTTGGCCTTTCGGGAGGCATCGATTCTTCGCTCGTGGCCTGCCTCGCCGCCGACGCATTGGGGAAAGAGAACGTCGTCGGCATCACCATGCCTTCCCGATTCAGCTCTCCGGGAACGCGCTCGGACGCGGAGCGCCTGGCCCGGAACCTCGGCATCGAATTCCACGCTCTTCCCATTGAGGAAATCGTCGAAGCGTTCTTGAAAACATTGGCCCCGGTCTTCGCCGGCAAACCAAGGGACGTCACGGAAGAAAACCTCCAAGCCCGCGTCCGGGGAACCCTATTGATGGCCCTGTCCAACAAATTCGGATGCCTGGTCCTCACCACCGGC
>JACQPF010000181.1 GCA_016207625.1 Elusimicrobiota bacterium
GGCGCGGTCCCTGTTGGTGGAAAGGGGCAGGCCAAGCATTCCCCGGCCCTCCTGGCCCGCGCGGTGATGGATTTGCATGCGCAACGGAGACACTTATGATCAGCGTCGTCATCGTCACCCATGGACAGATGGGACACGAGCTTTTGAGATGCGCCGAGGGCATCGTGGGGAAACAAGCGTCCGTTTGGGTTTTGGGTTTGGAGCCCTCGCAGGGGCCTGAGGCGTTTCAGAAGAAAGTGGAGCAAGCGGTGAAAGAAATGGACACGCCGGCCGGGGTCCTGCTCTTGGTGGACATGCTGGGCGGAACGCCGTGCAACGTGGCGCTGCGCCAATGCCGCGACCCCAGGCTGCACTATGATGTGGTGACGGGCGTCAACCTGCCCATGCTGTTGACGGCCCTGTCCAACCGGCATTACATGCCGCTTGAGCAGTTGTCTCAAAAGCTGGTGGACGGCGCGTCCCGGAACATCGTCAGACCCATTCAGAGGTTGAGGGAATCCCTAAAAAAGGAGGGAGCCTAAGTATGCCTTTGGTCCTGGTCCGAGTGGACGACCGGCTCATCCACGGGCAAGTGGTGGAGGGATGGTTGAGGGTGATTCAAGCCAACCGCATCGTGGTGGTTTCCGATGAGGCGGCGGAGGATTCGTTTCAGATTTGCTTGATGCGCCTGGCGGTGCCTTCTGAAGTGAGCGTGACGGTCTTGAAGGTCCAGGAGGCCGCCAAGGATTTGAAGGAGGGCGCGTGGGCCGGCGAACGCGTGCTCCTTCTCTTCCCGAGCCTGAAAGAACCTTGCCGCCTGGTCGAGGACGGCGTCGTTTTTGAGTCCATCAACGTGGGCGGCCTGCACGATGCGCCGGGACGGACCCACATCACGCCGTCTCTCGCCTTGAGCGAGGAGGACGTGGAATGCCTTCGCGCCTTGCTCGCCAAGAACGTGTTCTTGGAGACGCGCACCCTGCCCAAGGATGAGAAACGCCCGGTGCAGGAGCTGTTGAAAATGTACCAGGAGAGTCGGTGACGGAAACAGGGATGATCGCGGCGGGCTTTTTCTACGCCGTGGCGGCGCTGGACCACATCGCCGTCGGCCAATTCATGATCTCGCGTCCTCTGGTCGTGGGGCCGCTCTTGGGATGGTATTTGGGCAACGCCCCGCTGGGCCTGCTCGCGGGAGCGGTGGTGGAACTGTTGTGGATGCAGCCCATCCCGATGGGGATCCGGCCGGTCGACACCTCCATCGTCGCCGCTCTCACGGTCGTTTGGAGCCTCACGTCCAGCCGTCCGGGGCATGCGGTGATGGCCCTCTCGTTGATGCTGGCGATCCCTTGCGGCATGGTGGTGCGGCGCCTCGACGTTTGGTCGCGCCGGCAAAACAGCCGCTTCTTGCCGTGGGTGGCCAAAGAAATCAAGCAGGGACAAGAGGGCGTCTTGACCAAAGTGGTCCTCCTCGCCGTGGGGTATCTGTTCGTAAAGGCTTTCGTTCTTTTCGTCGTTTTTGGTTTCGCGGGCCGGTTTCTCATCAACGCGGTTTTGTCCGCCTGCCCGCCGCGTCTTTACGAGTCAATCAGTTTCGCCGGACGCGTGCTGCCTCTCATCGGTTTTTGCGCCGCCCTGAACTATTTTTATGAGCGGTCCAAGGCTCATTTCTCTTGGGGGCATCGCCCATGACCGATGCTCCGGCGCCGGCGGCTCCGGTCGTTCCCGGGGCCCGCATCACCTCCATGGATTTGTGGAGCGTTTTTTTCCGTTCGTTCTTTTATCAAGTCCTCTGGAATTTCCGGCGGATGCAGAATTTCGGGTGGCTCTTCAGCGTCTGGCCGGCTCTGCGGCGGCTGTACCCGGACGCGGAATCCCGTTCCAAATTGGCGTTGGAGCACCTGGAGTATTTCAACACCCATCCGTACACGGCCAGCCTCATCATGGGCGTCGTCGTCGGCCTGGAAGAGCGGCACGCGGCGGGAGAGCCCATCCGGCGGGACCAAATTTTGGCGGCGAAGAAGTTCATGTCGGGGCCCATGGCGGCATTGGGCGATACCCTCTTCTGGGCCACGGCCAGGCCTCTGTTCGCGGTCTTCTCCCTCTCCGCGGGATGGGTGTTCTCGGCGAGGAGCTGGTGGGTCGCTCCCGCGCTGTTCCTGGTCCTGAACAACCTCCTCCATATTTTCGTGCGGGGCGCCGGGCTCGTTTCCGGCTACCGGCGAAAAACGGAGATCGTCGGCTTTTTGGCCCGCTTGAACCTCCAGAGAGTCGCGCAGGGAGCCATCTATGTGGGGATGGGGATTTCCTTGGGGGGACTGTTGACGCTGTGGCTCTCCTTCTTCGGCGGGAAGGCGGTCGCGGGGATTTTTATTTTGAGCGCCTTGGCGGCGCTGCGATGGGGCATGAGCTCCACACGGCTGGTGTATGTCGCCATCGCGGTGAGCATCGCTTATGGACTTGTCCGACCTTACTTTTAAGGATATGTGAGTTATGCTGGATCGAACCTTCACCGTTCACAATAAGCTGGGATTGCACGCGAGGCCCGCGGCTCTTTTCGTCCAAACCACGCATAAGTTTTTCAGCCAGATCCGCGTGATCAAGGACGGGGTGGAAGTGGACGGGAAAAGCATCATGGGCATCTTGACGCTGGCCGCGGAGCACGGATCCAAGCTCACCATCGTCGCCGACGGGCCGGACGAGCAGGACGCGATCCAGAAGCTCGGCGAACTTTTTGAGCGGAAATTCGACGAAGAATGAAGGCGAGGACATGAACCCCGTGAAACAAGGACTCTCCACATCCACCCGCGTTTTTAAGGGAATATCGGCGTCCCCGGGGATCGCCATCGGGAAGGCGTTCGTCCTGGAAGACGTGGACCTGGCGGTGGGGCGCTGGCAGGTGCCGCCCGAGGCCGTGAAGGCCGAAGTGGCGCGTTTCCGCCTCGCGGTGGCGGACACCCGGCGGGAAATGCTCGCCACCCAGCAGAAGATCCTGAAGCTTTTGGGAAAAAGCCACGCGCGCTTGATCGAGGCCTACCTGCTGATCTTGGACGATCCGCTCATCTCCAAGGACGTCGTGCGCAACATCATGCAGAACCGCGTGAACGCCGAGTTCGCCCTGTCCGAGGCCGTGGCCGGCGCGGTGAAGGCCCTGGAGTCCGCTTCCGACGAATATTTCCGCGAAAGGCGCCACGACGTGCTGGACGTGGGGCGGAAGATCCTCCTGCACCTCCTCGGGCACCGCCCGCAGACCGTTGAGGATTTGAAGGAGCCCTCCGTGGTGGTGGCGCACAACCTCACCCCCTCGGACACCATCCACATGCGGACCAATTACGCGGAAGGCTTCGCCACCGACATCGGCGGGAAGACATCGCACACGGCGATCCTGGCCAACTCCCTGGAGATCCCGGCCGTGGTGGGCCTGCACGAGATCACGCGCAACGTCCGCCCGGGCGACCTGATCATCGTGGACGGCTACACGGGGACGGTGATCGTCAACCCCCTTCCCGACGTCGTCGAGAATTACCGAAGGGAAAGGGAGGTGCGCCTGGCCGAGCGGCGGGACCTGGAGCGTCTGCGCGACCAACCCGCCCAGACGCAGGACGCCCACCGGCTGGTGCTGGCGGCCAACATCGATTCCCCGGACGAGATGAAGTCGGTGCTGTCGCACGGGGCCGACGGAGTCGGCCTGTACCGGACGGAATACCTCTATCTGAACCGGTCCTCGCTGCCCACGGAGGAAGACCATTACGCGCACTACGCGAAAGTGGCGCAGTCCATGCTGCCGCATTCGGTCATCATCCGGACCCTGGACATCGGGGGCGACAAGCTGATGGATTTCGGCATCGGCGGGATCACCAAATCCGAGCCGAACCCCTTCCTGGGCCTGCGCGGCGTCCGCCTCTGCTTGAAGTACCCGGACATTTTCCGCACGCAGATCCGGGCCATCCTGAGGGCCTCGGCGATGGGGAAAGTGAAGATCATGTTCCCGATGATTTCGGGCGTGGAGGAGTTCTGCGCCGCCCGGCAGGTCTTGCGCGACGTGATGAGCGACCTCCGGCGGGAAGGGGTCCCCTTCGACGAGAAGCTCGAGGTCGGCCTCATGATCGAGGTGCCCTCCGCCGCCCTCGTCGTGGATTTCCTGGCGCAAGAGGCGGACTTCATGTCCATCGGGACCAACGACCTCATCCAGTACACCCTCGCCGTGGACCGGATCAACGAGGAAGTGGCGCATCTCTACGAGCCCTTGCACGCGTCCATCCTGCGCCTGATCGCCCAGACGATCAAGGCCGGCCACGACGCCGGCAAATGGGTCGGCATGTGCGGCGAGATGGCGGGAGACCCGGAGGCCACGCCGATCTTGATCGGGCTCGGGTTGGACGAATTCTCCGTGTCCCCCGCGCTGATCCCGAAGGTGAAGAAGACCATCCGGGACCTCCGGTTCTCCGAGTGCCAGGCCCTCGCCCAGGAGATCATGAAAAACCCGACCCGGGAGACGATTTCGAAAACGCTCCGGCAGATCAAGAACCGCGCGTTTTAGAGATCGGTCCTATCCATGGAAACCTCCCGCATCCGAAACTTTTCAATTATCGCCCATATCGATCACGGCAAGAGCACGCTGGCCGACCGGTTGCTGGAGGCCACCGGCACCGTGCAGGTCCGCGAGATGCGCGAGCAGATCCTGGACGGCATGGAACTGGAGCGCGAGCGCGGCATCACCATCAAAGCGAAAGCGGTCCGCATGCTGTGGAAAACGGCGAAAGGGGAATACCTCCTCAACCTCATCGATACGCCGGGCCACGTGGATTTCACTTACGAAGTGAGCCGGGCGCTGGCCGCTTGCGAGGGGGCCCTGTTGCTCGTGGACGCCTCCCAGGGCGTGGAAGCGCAGACCCTCGCCAACGCGATGCTCGCCCAGGAGGCCGGCTTGACCCTGATCCCGGTGATCAACAAGATCGATCTCCCCTCCGCGGATCCCGAAGGGGTGAAGAAGCAATTGCGCGAAGCCGTCGGCCTGGAAGGGCCGTATTTTCCGGCCAGCGCCAAAGAGGGGAAAGGCGTCCCGGAAATTTTGCAGGCCATCCTCGACCACGTCCCGGCGCCCTTGGGGCGGCCGGAGGCGCCGTTGTCCGCCCTGGTCTTTGATTCGGTCTTTGACCCCTACCGCGGCGTCATCGTCTATGTCCGGATCCTGGAGGGCGAGCTGAGGCCGGACTCCCAGGTGCTTTTCATGGCGACGGGGGCCGTCCAGGCCGTGGAGGAGGTCGGCCACTTGCGCCTCAAGTACGTCAAAGCCGAGCGTAACTCGGCGGGCGAGGTGGGCTACGTGGTGTGCGGCATCAAAGACATCCACCAGGTCAAAGTGGGGGACACCATCACCGAGCAATTCCGCCCCACGCAGAACCCCCATCCCGGCTACCGGGAGATGAAACCCTTCGTGTTCGCGGGGCTCTATCCCCTCGCGCAAGCCGATTACGAGAACCTCAAGAAGGCCATTGAAAAGCTCCATTTGGAGGACGCGGCCTTCTTCCACCAGCCGGAGACCTCCGTGGCCCTGGGGTTCGGGTTCCGCTGCGGGTTCCTGGGCCTGTTGCACCTGGACATCATCAAGGAGCGGATCCAGCGGGAGTTCAACGTCGACATCCTGGTGACCGCGCCCACGGTGGTCTACCGCGTCACCTCCCAAAAAGGCGAGACGATGGAGCTGGACAGCCCGGCGAAGTTCCCGCCGCACGGGGAGATCGTGCAGATCGACGAACCCTATGTGCTGGCCACCATGGTCGTCCCCTCCGATTTCGTCGGCCCGGTGATGCAGCTCTGCCAGGACCGGCGCGGGAAGTTCTTGGACATGCGCTACATGACTCCGACGCGAGTCGTGCTGAAATACGAGATGCCCCTGGCCGAGATCATCATCGATTTCTACGACCAGCTCAAGTCGATCTCCAAGGGCTACGCCTCCTTCGATTACGAGCACGCGGGGTACCGCACGGGGAACCTCCTCCGGATGGACATCCTCATCAACAACGAAGAGGTCGACGCGTTCTCCTTCGTCGTGCCCGAGGAAACGGCGTACCACCGGGGACGCGCGATCGTGGAACGGTTGCGGGAGATCATCCCCCGGCAGATGTTCGAGATCCCCATCCAGGCCCGGATCGGCGGGCGGATCATCGCCCGGGAGTCCATCCGCTCGCTGCGCAAGGACGTGCTCGCCAAATGCTACGGGGGCGACATTTCCCGGAAGAGAAAGCTTTTGGAAAAACAGAAAGAAGGCAAGAAGCGGATGCGGCAATTCGGCGCCGTGGAAATACCGCAGGAAGCGTTCTTGGCCGTTCTCAAGATGGAAGAGACCACAAAATAAAAACATAAGGACAAACCATGGAAGCGAAACTGTTTTGGATATCGATGAGTTGCGGCGCCTACGCGGTCTTGTTGAGGTGGTTCCTCAAAAAAGAGGAGCGCTTGAAGAATTGGAAATTGACGGCCGCGATGCATGGCCTGTTTTGGGCCTTGACGGGGGTCGTGGCGGGGTCTTTGGTCAGTTCCTATTGGGAGCGCCCGGACTTGGCCTGGGGCTTGATGCTGGGCCTGGGCGCCGGCGGTTTTTCGTTGGGGATCCTTTGGCGCTACGTCCGGAACCGGACGCCCGAGGTGTCCTGGGGCCTCCTGAGAGAAGACTTGGAGTGGGCCGACACCGGGTTTTCCGCCATCCTCCTGGCCGCGTTCATCATGTATTTCTTCATCCAGGCGTTCAAGATCCCCTCGGGGTCCATGCGCTCCACCTTGCTTGAAGGGGACCACCTCTTCGTCAACAAATTCATCTACGGGGTCCGCATCCCCCTCACGCAGAAAAAGGTCTTTCGCCTCCGAGACGTCCAGCGGGGGGACGTGGTGGTCTTCCGTTTCCCGACGGAAGACAAGAAGAACGTCCATTACGGCAAAGACTTCATCAAACGGGCCGTCGGGCTTCCCGGGGACACGGTGGAAATCCGCCGGAAGAAAGTCCTCGTCAACGGCCGGCCTTTGGAGGAGTCATACACGCAGTTCGTGGACGATTACATCATCCCTCCTTCCCGCCTCTTTCCCGACCAAGCCTCGTTTCAGAAACATTGGGAGATGGGGCTCATGGCCCAAACCGCCGGCGAAATGGTGAAGGACTATTTCGGCCCCATCACCGTTCCGCCGGGCCAGTATTTCGTGATGGGGGACAACCGGGACCGCTCGTCCGATTCCCGTTTCTGGGGGCCCCTGCCGGATTCCTATCTTAAGGGCCGCGCGTGGTTCGTTTATCTGCCGTTCAGCCGGGTGAAAGTCATACGGTAACGGGCCTCTACATCCACATCCCTTTTTGCGGCGCCAAGTGCCATTATTGTCACTTCGCCTCGTTCCCCGGCCGTCTCGCCGAGATCCCGCGTACTCTCGCGGCGCTCCATAAGGAGTTCCAGGCCCACCAAGGCGAAACCATCGAGACGCTTTTCGTCGGGGGAGGGACGCCGACGGTCCTCTCGCCCGCCCAGTGGCGGACGCTCATGGGATCGGTCCGGCAGGTTTTCACGCTCGCGCCGGAGGTGGAGGCTACGACCGAGGCGAACCCCGAAAGCGCCGCGCCCGAAGTGTTGTCCGCGCTGCGGGAGCTCGGCTTCAACCGCCTGAGCCTTGGGCTTCAGGCCGCCCAGGACCGCTTGTTGAAGCGCATCGGACGACGGCATTCCTACGCGCAATTTGAGACTTGTTACCGCGCCGCCCGGTCGGCGGGTTTTCAAAACGTCAACTTCGACCTGATGTATGGCCTTCCCTCCCAAACCTTGGCCGATTGGCGGGAAACGCTGGACCGGGCGCTGTCCCTCAACCCGGAGCATGTCTCCGCCTATGCCCTGACGGTGGAGGAAGCCACCGCCTTCGCCCATGAGGGGGTCGAGGCGGACGACGATCTCCAGGCCGACATGTACGAAGCGGCGGCCGATGCCTTTGAGTCGGCCGGATACGTTCACTATGAAATCTCCAATTTCGCTCGGCCGGGTTTCGAGTGCCGACACAATTTGCGTTATTGGCGCAGCCAATCCTACGTGGGCGCCGGAGTTTCCGCCGCGGGCTATGAAAACGGTGTCCGGCGGAAGAACACCGAGGATTTGACCCGGTATCTCTCCGCCATGGAAACGGGCGGTTCGGTGATCGAGGAAGAGGTTTCTTTGCCTGAGCCCGAGCGCGTGGGGGAAGAGCTCATGCTTTCTCTCCGGTTAAGAGAGGGGATCAAAGTCTCTCAGCGGGCCATGGAGCTTTATGGGGATGTGTTGCGGCGGTATCGCTCGCTCGGATTTTTAACAGAGGACCATGAGACAGGAGTATGGCGTCCCACCCGCAAAGGATGGCGGCTCTCCAACCGGCTTTTTCAGGAACTTCTGACCCCCTCAGCGTGATTGACAGAAAATGGGGGCTGTGTTATACTA
>JACQPF010000182.1 GCA_016207625.1 Elusimicrobiota bacterium
TGAAACGTTGAAACAAGCGACAAAGGAGTTCGCCAAGGCAACCGTCAACTTGGTTTTCCTCCAGGGTGGCAAGGTGGCCGCCCGCGAGGGGGTGGTTGGGTTCATCCAGGCGGCCTACCTCACGGGCCACGCCTGGGGCGTGACGATGGCCCTCATCAGCGCCTCGAAAAACGCCATAGACGGCAAGGGATTCACGCTTTTCAGCTCCGGCGTTAAGGCCTATTTCAGCGGCCTCAAACAAGGGTTTTATTTCCATTCCGCTTTCGTATTGGGCGGGCTGACATTGGGGCGAGCGGGCTTGAGCCTTTTGAATGCCGTCGGCTTCGGCAAAGTCATGGCATCGGTTCGTGGGTCCTATGCGGCCATCATGGCGACGTCGGGAAGCGGCGCTTTCTTTGCGAAAGCCGCTGCCTGGACCGCGAGGACAGTCGTGCTTTCCGGCATGGGTGGAATCGGCATGGTGGCTTTCAGCACCCTCAACCGATTTATGAGCAGCGTGCAATCCGGCCAGAACTTCCAGTATAGTTGGACCGCAGTCAGGGCGGATTTCCTCTTTGGATTTGCGGCGACCTTTGCGTACATCAGCCTGAAATCCATCGTGGGATATTTTGTTCCCTCCGCCAGCACCTCCTCGACCACCGTCGGGTTCAACGCCACATCGACATTCGAGGGCTGGGTGAACTTGGCGAAAAATCCATATCAGGTCTCTCGCGTTTCAGCGGTTGGAGCCTGGGAGTTCGCCAAGGTGGGCCCCAGTTTCTTCCTCATCGGGAGCCTGTTCAAATCGATCACGCATGGTCAAGTCACCTGGGAAGGGAAATACAAAAACGGCTTGCAAGGCTTTTTCCAAAGCATGCTGGCCTCTTCTCTCGACATGGCCCTGATGGGGTTGTGGTTCAAAGCGGTCAGCCAACCTCTCCACAACGAAGCGGCCCAGGCCGAGGCGTCCGTTGCCGGAAAACAAGGGGCGCTGGAGGCCGGCGCCAAGGCGGGCGCGGAATCTCAGGCCCAGGCTTCGCTTTTCTCTCGGATGTGGAACAGCCCTCTGAATCAAGCGATGGTCCGGGGGCCTTTTCAGGTTTCGGCGTTCCTGGCCATCGTGGAGGGCGGAGTCAAACTGGCTCTGACGGCCAACGATTTCTGGCTCTATCGCGCGTTGTCCGGGAAGCAAGGCACGTTGGACCTCGGAGACGAGGGGCGCGACACCCAGGAGATCATGGGCATTGCGGGCGACGTGGGTTTTGCCGTGCTCATGTTCCAAGGGCAATTCATGACTTTGGGAAAGATGGGTCTCGAGAAGGCGAGGGGTGCCGCCATCGAACGGCTTGTGGTCAGGCAGTACGCCGGCCGGGAGCAAGAGCTATATGACGCTTACGGCAAGGAAGGGAAGCAAGTGAATTTCAGGTTCTTAGGACGGGAGCGTAAGGTCGACGTCACGGGCGGAATGCTAAGGCTTGCGTCGGAACGTTTAGGGGTTTCCAACGCGCAGATCGTTGAGGCGTTCGCCACGTCGGGCGGAAAGCTCCAGATCTTGGGCAGGGACGGATCCGGGCCCCGTGAAATCCAATTGAGTGAACAAGTTCATGAATGGGCCGCCGACAGCCTTGTGGCGGAATGGATGTCCAGGGGCGAAAACATCCATGACGTCAACCGCTTGATGGACCAAAACACGCAGGAGGTGGAGATCGGTGGAACGTCATACAAGGTCACGGAGACGTTAAGGGATTCGGTGTTTCATGCCCACAGAGCCGTTGTCATCATGGCCTCGCTCCGGGCCGCCAAAACGGAAGATCAAAAGAGGTCCATCACCATCGACCTCAAACAGGAAAAGGGCCGGGACATCGATCCCAACGCGTCGATCCTGGACCGGGGGACGAGGAAAGCGTTGCGGGGCGCCGGCGTCGAAAAGGTCCAATTCGTTCTGGACGCATCGACGGGAGAAGTGCGTTTGAAATTTGTGGTCGAAGGCAAAGGGAACGCGGAAGCGTTTCTCGGAGAGCTGAAAGTCAATACGGACCAATTGGCCGGCCTGGAGAAGCAAATCAAACCGGAAAACCTCAGGTTCCAGGCGGAAGTTCGCCTTGACGCAAACGGCAGGATCATTGAGGGAACATTGACGGCCTCGGGCCAATTCAAAGAGATGATTCAGGCGGAATCAACTCTGGATAAAGGCAAAAGCGGCAAACTTGCGCAAAAGCATAGCCTAGGCCTGGAAGTTCGGATATCCTTCGAAGCCGGTAAGACCGCTGTCGTGACCTACAGGATCGTGGCGGACAAGGGGCAAATTGAGGCCCTGGTGAAGGATCCCGCTTTGAAAGAGGCTTTGGGGGCTGATTACAAAATTTTAGAGGGTTTGCTGAACGGCGGCCCCGCTCAATTGCAAAAGCTTTCCTTTGGTATCAGTGAAAATGGAGAAATATTGCCCCGAACGATGGAGGTGGAGGTCAACCACCAGGACGTTCAGCTCAATTCGGGAAGCTTGACGAACGGCGCCATCGGGCTGTTGAGGCTCGCCCGCCCCGAAAACGGAGCGCGTCTCTCGATCAACGGGCCCATCCGTCTCGTACAGGGCAGAGACGGGAGATTCGTGATCAGCCAGGTCAAATTCAAACCTCAGATGAACTCCCTGAAAGAAGTGATCCGCGAGCTGACCAATAAGGGATCGCCTGAGACGGATTTGGAATTGGGCATACTCCTCGAAGAACTCCTGAAGCGGTCCGATATCGACATTTCCCACCCCGACGCGGAATTCACACTCTTGAGACAACCCGACGGCACGCGCCGCCTTTACATTAAAGTGGGAGACCGGGTGGTGGAAGGCTTTGCGTTGATTCGGGCCGTTTTGCGTCAGCGCATGGTTGAAGAACTTAAGGCGAGGGAAAAGGCGTCTTTGGACATGGGCGCGGAAGGACTCCAGAAGCCCGATGTCGCCGAAGGGGATAGAAAAGCTCTCGCCGAGGGACAGGAACGTTTGCGGGAGTATTTTGAATCCGGGGACGGGGCCCGGTATATGAGCGCGGACAACAGCGAATTTGTCGGCCTGGTGCATGAAGAGATAACCCCTCGTGTGCGGACCTTGGAGTCGGAAAGCGGCGTATGGGTGCACGTGGATTCCGATGGAGTTACGAAGATATATTATCGCGCCTCCGAAGGGCTCTCGGAAGGGCAAATCATGCGGCGGGCCCAGGGATTTACGATGCAGTTCATGAGCGCGGAAGCGAAGGGTAAAGTGGACCTGTCGAAGGCCGAGAAGATCGCTGTCGGCGAAGGGAGGTCCCTGGAAGACGTCATGGCTTTGGAGTATTACAGGCACAAATCCTCCTTTGAGGCCGAGCAGGCGGTCGAGCCGGCCGACAAACGCATCAAGTTCGAAGAACGCGACGGACAAATCGTGTTTGCGATGATCGTCATGATCGATACCGTCCGGGGGATCGCCGGGATAAAAGAAGCGCCCAAAGCGATCGGACTCAAGATGGGCGGAGGCAAGCAGGAAGGGTTCCTCATGGGTTTGGTTTCGTCCATCCGGTTCATGCGGGCCTTTTTGGGAGCGGAGCTGGCCTCGAAGGCTGTCATCCGCCTCGGTTTCCTCACCAAAGACGCCAACCTTGTGAAGCAGGCCATCGAGGACAGCCA
>JACQPF010000159.1 GCA_016207625.1 Elusimicrobiota bacterium
ATCTTTTTATTTTATTATTTTTGACCGTACCGGATGCGCGGATCCACATAGGCGTAAGCCATGTCCGCGAAGAAGTTGCCCATGAGGGTCAGGAAGGCGGCGATGGTGCCCACTCCCATCACCACGGGGTAATCGCGCGCCATGACGGCTTCAAAGCCCAGGCGGCCCATGCCGGGATAGGCGAAGATCGTTTCAAAAATGAAGCTCCCGCCGATCAACTCGGGCAGATAGAGCCCGAGCAGCGTGACGATGGGGATCAGGGCGTTGCGAAGGGCGTGTTTATAGATCACCGAGGATTCCGGGAGCCCCTTGGCCCGGGCGGTGCGGATGTAATCCTGCCGGATCACTTCCAAAAGCCCGTTGCGCATGTAGCGCGAAAGACCCGCCAGGCCCGTGAACGCCAGAACGGCCACCGGCAAGACCAGGTGCTTCGCGACGTCGAGGATTTTCCCGGCCGCGCTCAGTTCGTCGTAGGTCATGGAACGCAGGCCCGACAGGGGCAGCCAGCCCAGCTTCAAGCCGAAACCGATCATCATCAGGAGCGCCAGCCAGAAGGTCGGGATTGAAAACCCGATGAAAACGAAAAAAGTCATGACCCGGTCGAACAGGGAGTTCTGCCGGACGGCGGACAGGATGCCGATGGGAACGGCGATCAAGAAGATGACGGCCAGGGAACTCAGGCTCAACAGGAGGGTGGCCGGCAGGCGTTCCGTAATTTTTTTCAGGACGGGCCGGTCGTCTTTGAATGAACGGCCGAAATCCAATTTCGCGATCCTCTTCACCCAGCTTCCGTATTGCACATACCACGGTTTGTCGAGACCGTAAAGCTTGACGAGCTTTTCTTTCGCGTCAGCCGAGACTTTCAGGTTCATGTCCGTCAGGACGTCCGTGGGCTTTCCGGGGGCCAACTGCATGACCCCGAAGGTGATGAGGGTGATCCCCAAAAGGAGCGGGACCAAAAACAGAACGCGTCGGAAAAGGTAAGACGCCATCAAATCAGCCTAGCTGGCATAGTGGTATTTCTGCAGCGGCTCAGGCACATACCATTTCCAAAAATTCCAGCCGATGCCCGCGGGAGCCACTTCAGGCCCGACGAAACGCTTATGGATGGTCGGCAGGGCTTCCGGGTAATAGAGGAAAATGTAGGGTTGGTCCTCGGCTAAAAGGGCGTGGAGGCGGTGATAGATCTCCTCGCGTTTCTTCATGTCGAACTCACGCCGTCCCGCTTCCAGCAAAGCGTCTGCCTTGGTGCTGGCATAACCGACGAGGTTGTAGCGCCCTTCGCCTCTCTGGCTGGAATGCCAGATGACGAACTGGTCCGGGTCCCGCGACAAGCTCCAACCCAAAAGGATGGCGTCGAACTGCCTTTTGTCCACGTAATTGTGGATGAATGAGGACCACTCCAATATCCGGATGTTCACCTTCACGCCGATCCTCGCGAAGTGGTTTTGCAGGATGACGGCGCTCAGCTCGCGCATTTTGTTCCCCTGGTTCGTGATGATGGTGAACTCAAAGCGTTGGCCGTTCTTGTCCAGCCATCCGTCCCCGTCGGTGTCCAGCCAGCCGTCGGCGCGCAAAAGCGTTTTGGCCTTCGCAGGGTCATAGGGCGTGTCGGCCACGTTCTTGTTGTAGGCCCACGACGTGGGAGGGAAGGGCCCTGTGGCCGGCCGGCCGAACCCCAGGAGGACGCCTTCGATGATTTCATCCTTGTTGAGAGCGTGGGCCAGCGCCTGGCGGACGCGCCGGTCGCGGAAGAAAGGGTGGTTGAGGTTGAAGCCTAAGAACGTGTAGGAGAAGGACGGGTAGCGGAACTTTTGATAACGTTGAAAAAATTCCGGGTAGGCCTTGTATTGATCCGGCGTCAGGCCCATGGCGTCGATGGATTGGTGGCGCAGTTCCAAGAACTGCACGGAGCTGTCGGGGATGATGCGGTAGATGTAGCGCTGGATGGAAGGCGGGCCCTCGAAATAGTCCGGGTTCGCCCGCAACACGATCTTTTCATCGGTTTTCCACTCGATGAACCGGTAGGGCCCTGTGCCGACGGGACGGCGGTTCGCGGGATGGCTGTTGAAGTCCCCCTCCTTGAAAACGTGTTTGGGAACGATCCCCATCCCCCAGGATTCGAGGGCGGGGGCGAACGGCTCCGAATAGGTGACTTTCAGCGTGTGGGGGTTAAGGATGTCGACCCCTTTGACGATTTGAAAGTCGGCGCCGAAGGGCGTTTTCACGGCGGGGTCGATGAGGCGCTTGTAGGTGAACTCGACGTCTTCCGCGGTAAAGGGGACGCCGTCATGCCAGAGCACGTTCTCCCGGAGATGAAAGAGGATCTCCTTGCCGCCGTTACGGACTTCCCAGGACTCCGCCAAGTCTCCCACCAGCTTGAGGTCCTTATCGTATTTGACGAGGCCGTTGTAGACGAGAGAACATATGTCGCCTGAGGCGGAGTCCGAGGCCAGGAGCGGATTGAGGTAGGAGGCGTCGCCGATGGAGGCGGTGACGTAGGCGTCTCCGGCGGCGGGGACGGCGTCCGTCCTGAGGATGGCCGGTTCGGGGATATGGTCGGCGCGGCACCCGAAAACCATGGGAAAAAACGCGATCAAAACCGCCGAACGCGCGTTCATTTCGGCCGGATTTTGACGACCGTTGCGGGCCCCTTCAGGATCTGTTGGGCCACGCGGCGCACATCCTCGGCGGACACGGATTGGATGTCCTGGCTGTATTGACCGTCGTATTGATGGCCTTTCCCGAGGATTTCCCACCATCCCAAGTACCAAGCCATGCGCGAGTTGGTTTGGTGGTCCATCATGTAATGTCCGCGGACAAACCGCTTCGCGTCATCGAGGGCTTTTTCCGGAACGGGTTTGCTTCGGAAATCGTCCAGCAACGTTTTTATTTTTTCATGAGCCAGGTCGACGTTGCCGGGGTCCGTGCCCGCGTAAATGACGAAGGCGCTCCCCAGCTTGCGGGACGGATAAAAAGATGAAACCTCGTAGGCCAGGCCGCCCTCCTCGCGCACCACCTGGAAAAGAGGCGAGCTCATGCCCGCCCCCAACAACGTGTTCAGGACTTTGATGGCGGGGTAATCGCTCTGCGCGACACCCGGAGCGGCGAAGGCGAGCATCAAATACCCTTGCTCAAAGGGATGGATCTCCTGGACGGATTTGGGTGCCCGCGGATATTGAATGTCACCGGGGCCCTGGGGTGGAGTCCCCGCGCCGGTCCAGTCCTTAAACGTCTTTTGGATCATTTGCTCCATTTTTGCGACGGAGATGTTCCCCACCGTCACCAGGACCGAGCCCTTCGGCTGGATCCTTTCTTTGTGCCAACGCGCCACCTCTTCTCGCGTGAGAGAGGCAACTGTGGCTTCGGTCCCTTCTTCCGGACGGCCGTAGGGGTGATCTCCGAAAACTTCTCTTTGAAGCCGTTGCATGGCGACGGTGAAGATGTGTTCCTTGTTGGCCCGTATGGAGTTCAATTGCGCCTGCTTTTCCTTCTCGAATTCATTCGGCGGGAAGGAGGGGTTCAGCAGGACGTCTTGAACGATGGGCAGCAGCTTTTCAAATTTATCGGAAATCACCTGCCCGTTGATGTCCCAATAATCTTCATCGCTGGAGATATCGAGAGCCGCGCCCAAGGATTCGATCTGCTGGGCGATTTCAAGGGAGGACCGCCGCGCGGTTCCCTTCAGCATGGCGGCGCCCATCAGGCGGGTGATCCCGGTGAGCTTCTGGGGCTCGTCCGATGAGCCTCCCGGTAAAATGAGCCGGAACGCCACGATTTCATTGTGGCGAACGGGTTGATGGATCCACACGAGCCCGTTGGGTAATATTTTATCCGACGCCGCTAGGCGCGGTCCCTGTTTGTGGGAAGGGAATGATGCGGATTCGGCTTGTGTCTTGGCGGGGAGAGTCGTCATGGCAATGAAGATCAGGCTATAAAATAATTTTTCATGATTATTTATTTTCATCATAGGATGTCGGCAATAGGACGGCTCCGGAGAGCTCCCGCCCCCGGAAATAGGTGTGGAGGAGGCGTGTGAGATCGTCCAGCGTCACCTTGTCGAGTTTTTTGAGATATGTTCGCAGGAGTTCGGGGCGCCCCAGCGTGGTGTAAAAACCCCATTGGCTGGCTTTCCCGTGGTACGTTTCCTGGGAGAAAAGCCAGGAGCTGCGCAGTTGGGCTTTGGCGCGGTCCAACTCGTCTTTGGAGAACCCATGCATTTCGGCGTCCGTCAGCAGGAGATAGAATTCGTTGGGCAAAGAACGCGCTTGCTCCGGCGGGCATTCGGCGAAAAGGCCGAAAAGCCCCGACCCCGCGTGCGACATGAAAGACGCGCCGACGCTCCAGACGATTTTCTTCTGCTCCCTCAGCACTTGATAGAGCCGGGAACTCTGCCCTCCGCCGAGGACGGTGGACAGGGCGTCCATGGCCACCTGGTCCGGATGATCGAGAGTCGGGCCAAGGAACCCGAGGGCCACATGGGCTTGTTGGGCGGGGCGCGTGATCCTCTTGACGATGGGCTCCTCCGCCAATGGCTCCACCAAAAGGGGCTGGGCGGGGATGGGGTTTTTCGGCAGCTTACCGAACGCGCCTGAAATTTTTTTCCTCACGAAGGAGGTTTTGAAATCCCCCGCGGCCACGACGACCATGTTGGACGGGACATAGTAGGCCTTGTGCTGGTTGACGAGCACGTCCCGGGTCATCCGGGTGATGGAGTCCACGCTCCCGATCACAGGACGGCGATAAGGGGTTTTCCGGTAAACGACCTCCAGGAGGGCGTCCCAGAGGTTGGATTGGGGCTGGTCGTTTCGGCGCTTGATTTCTTCCAAGATGACGCGCCTTTCCTTCTCGTATTCACCGGGCGGGAACGAGGGGTTGAGAACGGAATCCGCCAGCACATCGAAGGCCAGCTCGAAGCTCTCCGAGGGCATGTCGATGTAGTAATGGGTCATTTCCATCCCGGTGGCGGCGTTGATGGACCCGCCGTTGGATTCCACCACTTGGGCGATCTCCCCCGCCGTCAGGCGCTCCGTTCCCTTGAAGAGCATGTGCTCAAGGAAGTGCGACACACCGGAGGTTTTGTCGTCCTCGTTCACGCCGCCGCATCTCACCCAAATTTGGAGCGAGACGATGGGGGCGGTGTGATCTTCAATGATCACATAGCGGAGGCCGTTGGGAAGCCGCTGAACGGCTTCGGCGTGCGACAAGGGCGGAACGGTCAGAGAAGGCATAAGGGCGAACAGGGCGATCGTGAGCCGGATGAGGAGGGAGCGCACGAACTTCAGATGGCCGTGGTCACGAGGGTTTCCGTTGAAGCGACTCCCGGGATGGAGCGGATCTTGTCCACCACCACGCGCGTCATGTTGGGCAGATCCTCCGCTTCAACGTCCACCACCAAATCCCACCGGCCGTACACCGCCGACACATGGGCCACGCCGCCGATTTCTTTTATGGACTTCAACGTCAGCTTTTCTTTTCCCGCGTTGAGACGAACCAGCACCAATCCTGTGACCATTTGCGTTGTACCTCCATCTTCGTTGTTAGCGCTTCATGAAATCCTTAACCAGGTTGATGGGGAGACCGATATCGGCGACCACGAGCTTTCCCACCCAGGGGCGGGCGGATTTTTTAGTGAGCCCCTTTTTCGGCAATCCCAGCGTGACCGTTAAAAGAGCCTTGACGGCCATGTCTCCCGCGGTTCCGGTGTCGGCATCCAGGCCGGATGGGACATCCACCGCGACCACGGGCCGGGGCTGGTTGTTGATGGCCGCCACCAGGGACCGGTAGGGTTCCTCAAGAGGACACCGCGCTCCCGTGCCCAACAAGGCATCGACAACGATTCGGGGGCGTCTTTTGAATTGTAACAACTTTTGAAGGGATTGAAAAAGAATATATGGGAGCTTCATCTGTTCGATGGGTTTCCAATGGATGAAGGCATCGCCTTTGAAATGGTCCGGCGGATGGGCCAATATCAACCGTACCTGACGCCCCGCGTTGGCCAGATGGCGGGCCGCGACCAGGCCGTCTCCACCGTTGTTGCCTCCGCCGCAATACAGGTCCACCGTGGAGCCGGGAAACCGCCGCACGGCTTCCGCCACCGCTCGGCCGGCATTTTCCATGAGGACGACCCCCGGAACGCCGAAATCTTCAATGGCGCGGCGGTCCAATTCGCGCATTTGAGAGATGGAAACGGCTTTGCGCATCAGGACGGTTCGGAGGGAGGAGCGGAAACGGGTGTTGAGGTTTTCTGCCTTTCCCGGGCCCCGAGGAAGGCGTCGATCACGCCGTAGCCCCAGATGGCCAGAACCAGGACTTGGAACGTCATAAAGAAACCGGCGTTCTCGAGCATGATTTTCTCCGTGATCGCCCGCGCGTGGGACGTGTCGAACATGGATAGGTCGGGCGGCAGGTTCCGGGCCACTTCGACCCCGGCGCCGAGCAGCAGAGACAGGCTGACGAGGAACGTGAGCGATATCAGGATGACGCCTTTCCGGAACTCGCGATTGTAAAGCTGTCCCGCTCCCGGCCAAACAAAGCCGGAAAGAAGCACGGATATGACGATGTGACGCATGAAGTAATGTCCCCTTTCACTAAGCCTAACACTAATGGTCCCGGCTATTTTAGCGGCTTTTCAGCCACTCTTGCAACTCCGGCCAGGTTTTCGTATTCAACAAATCTTTTTTTTCCACCCAAGCGCGCCGCGCCACCGTGACCGCCAAAGACATGAACCCCAACTGGTCCCTGGAATGGGCGTCGGTGTTGGCGGCCAGGGGGGCTCCCCCGTCTTTAACCGCACGGGCGTGCACGTCGTTGAGGTCCTGTCGTTCGGGCTGACCGTTGATCTCCAAAGCCGTGCCCGTGCGCGCCGCGCGCTCGATGATTTTATCAATATTAAACTTGTAAGGCTCTCTTTTTCCCAATAAGCGGCCCGACAAGTGGGCGATGCAGTCCACGTGGGGGTTCTCCATGGCGGAGAGAATTCGCTTCGTGATTTGCTCCTCAGGCTGGTGGAACCCGCTGTGAACGGACCCCACGACGATGTCCAGCCGTTTGAGGAGGTCGTCCTCATAATCCAGCCGGCCGTCGTTCAGGATGTCCACCTCCGAAGCGCTCAGGACGCGGATGTCCTTGTTTTTTTTCGCGGCCTCGGAGAGTTTCGCCAGTTTCTTCTTCAGGCGGGACGGTTCCAACCCCTTGGCGATCTTCAAGGATTGGGAATGGTCTCCCACGGCATACCACTCCCATCCCTTCGATCGGGCCGCCTTCACCATATCTTCCAAGCTGTCCACCCCGTCCGATTCCAACGTGTGGTTATGGAAGCAGCCCTTGATGTCTTTTTCTTCCACCAGGTCCGGCAGGCGCTTTTCGGCGGACGCCGCGATTTCTCCCCGGTTTTCCCTCAGTTCCGGAGGGATGAATTGAAGCCCGAGGCGTTTGTAAACATCCTCCTCCGTTTTCCCGGCGAGAGGCTTGGCTTGCTTTCGATCTGAAAGGCGGAACAACCCGTATTCGCTCAAAGTCAAGCCCAGCCCTTGGGCCCGTTCGCGCAACGCCACGTTATGCTCTTTGGATCCCGTGAAATAGAGCAGGGCGGCGCCGAAACAGGCCGGGTCCACCACGCGGAGGTCGCACTGCGCGTTGTTCGCCAGAAGGACGCTGACCTTCGTCGGACCCACGGCCAGAACTTGCTTCACGAAGGGCATCGCGCTGAACTTTTTCGATACGGTTTCCGGCCGTGAGGCCGCGCAGAGGATGTCCAAATCCCCCACGGTTTCTTTTCCCCGGCGCAGAGACCCCGCGGGCTCCGCTTGGACCACTCCCGGCATTCCACGCACAACCTCCAGCATTCCCTGCATGAGGGAACGCGCCTCCCACAAGAGGATCCGTTTCGATGTTTCCTCCGAAAGGGTGAGGCCCTTCACGATCTTTTCTTCGATTTTCTTCCCAAAGCCGCGCAGCTGGTTGAGCCGGCCCTGGGCCGCGGCGAGGCGGAGTTTTTCCGGCGAGTCGATGGCCAGGTTGTCGTAAAGGAGGCGCGCCCGGCGCGGCCCCAGGCCGGGGACTTTCAAGAGGCTGAGCAATCCCTCCGGGAACTTTTTCCGCAGGTCCAGATGCTCCTTCACCCGCCCGGTCTTCACGAACTCATAGGCCTTGTCGGCGATGCCCTTGCCGATGCCTTCGATGCTCATCAGGTCTTCTTTGGACATCGCTTCGATGTCCTTGGGGAGGACTTCGATGATCTGCGCGGCTCTTTGGTAGGCCCGAACCCGGAAAACGTTCTCGTTTTCCAGATCCAGGAGCGTGGCCATCTCGGAAAGGACGGCGGCAAACAGCGGATTCTGCATAATTTCATTTTACATCTTATTTTATCTTCGATAAAATGACGTTCTATGTGTGGAATCGTCGGTAAAATCGCATTCTCATCCCGGAGCCCGATGTCGCGCGAGCTGCTGGAAACGATGTCGAGCCGCCTCCATCACCGGGGCCCGGACGAGGGCGGGGTCTGGGCGGAAGGCGGCGTGGGCCTCGCCATGCGCCGCTTGAAAATCATTGACCTCAACAGGGGCCAGCAGCCCATGGACAACCGCCATTGCCCGATGCACGCCCGGATCGGCACGCTGCGCCTCGTCTACAACGGGGAAATCTACAATTTTGAAGCCTTGCGAGCCGATTTGGAGTCCCGCGGGCATCGTTTCTGTTCCTCTTCCGACACGGAGGTGATCCTCCATGCTTTTGAAGAATACGGCGAGGAGGCTTGGGACCGATTGAACGGCATGTTCGCCTTCGCCCTCTATTCGGAGCGGGACGCCGCCCTTCACCTGGTCCGGGACCGGATGGGCATTAAACCCCTTTACTTCCGAGCGACCTCCAACTCTTTCTCCTTCGCCTCTGAAATTAAAGCCTTGTTGGCGGACCCTGAGACATCCCGAGAATGGGACCTCCCGGCGCTGGACGAATATTTCTCCCTGCGATACGTCCCCACCCCGCGCTCCGTTTTCAAAGAGATCCGGAAGCTTGAGCCCGGCCACGCCTTGAAAGTCCAGTCCGGCAGGATCGAAAAAATCCGATATTGGAATTTCCAACCAGGCCCCCAGCCGAAGATGTCCCTGGAGGAAACCTCGGAGCGATTCGACCGGCTTCTTCGCGACGCCGTCAAATCCCATCTGGTCAGCGATGTGCCCGTCGGGATCTTTTTATCGGGCGGGCTGGATTCCACGACCCTGGCGGCCTATGTCCGCGAGTTGGGGCGGCCCCTGGACAGCTTCACCATCTATTTCGGGGACGAGAGCTTCTCTGAGAGGCGGGAAGCCGCCCTCGTCGCCCGCCGGTTCGGCCTTCCTCATCATGAAATGGAAGTCCACCACGACGTGCCCCTGATCGCCGACCGGTTGGCGGGGATCTTTGACGAACCCTTTGCCGATCCCTCCATCATCCCCACGTTTTATTTGTGCCGGTTCGCGCGAAAGCACATGACCGTCGCCCTGTCCGGCGACGGCGGGGA
>JACQPF010000166.1 GCA_016207625.1 Elusimicrobiota bacterium
GAAGGGCGGATGAGTTCCGCCGAGGACGATCCTCTCTCCGCCACGATCGGCAAGTACCGCCTGACTCTTCGGGAGGGAAAGACCGGCGCCGGCCGGGACAACATCGCGTTTGCCAAGACGCTGTTCCTCACGGAATGGCGGCGGGCCGTGGGATGGTTGAATTCGGACTGGGGGATCCCCCTCCTGGAGGAAATCGGCATCGGCGCTTCCCGCCGGTTCCAACAGCGTCTCCAACGGGCCGGCCTGTCTCATGTCACGCCCTTCCGGGCGTTTTGGCAAGGGCGAATGCCCCTCGTGCTCGCGGCCGTCGTTCTGATCCCCGCGGCCCAAGCGATCCCGGCGATGGCCGTTCCCGTGGCCATTCTATTGTCCCTCTGGGTGGGAATCAATTCCCATCTTTTCGCGACGGCACATGTCAATGAGACGCGCGGTGATTACGTCGCAAGGGTGTTCGCCACGGTGTTGCTGAACGCCTTCGCTCTTTTGGCGGTGGCCGGCGTCAACGCTTTCGGGGCTCACGCCTTCTCGGCGCCCGCGGCACTCCTTTCCGGGCTGACCGCCGCTGTCGTCTTTCATTGGCTGTGGAACAAGTGGTTTCCCGATTGCCCGCTGACCGCCGGGGCTCCATCCGCCTCCCCAGCGCTGGGCTGGGTTCAAAACCTCGGTCGAAGCTTCGCGCGAAGCGGCAACGAACAAGTCGTGCGCGCCATGTTCGACTTGCTCGATGGTCTGGACGGCAAAAACGAAGACATGGAGGCCTATCTCGTCCGGGAAATCGCGAATCATTACGAAAAGGCGCGTTGGGAGGAGCTTGAAGCCCTCACTATCGAAATCCTGAAAGGCCTGGGAAAAGCGAAAGGCGAAAGGCCGGAGCTCTGGGGCCCCATCATGAAGGCCTTCGTCCATCGTGTGGAGTTCTCGAACACGTCGGAGATTAGGGCTGTTTTCGAGGGACTCTCAAGGGGATATGTGAAAGACATGGAGATGGACCGGATGATCTTGGACCCCATCGTTCAGGCCGTGGGGAGCCGTCTCAGGAGAGCCTCTCAAGTCGAGCTCGAACAAATTCGCCTCACGTTTTCGAGGGATGGATGGAGCGCGAACCCGCGATTTTCTGGCCCCCTCATTTTAATCCTGACGGATCGTTTAAAGCATGAAACCGGCAAAACCGCCCTGTCTTTATCCATGGGCTTGAGAGCGCTTATCGAGGAAATGGACGACGCGCCGCCGGAATTGGTGGAGCCGGTCCTGGACGTCTTCATCAATCGAATCGGCTCATCTTTGAAGCCTTCCTGCATGCTGGAAGGCCTGTCCAGGAACCTTCGATACGCGGGATTGCGCCCCGATTTGAAAGCCGCGATTGAAAGGTTTTTCATTGCCCAACTCGCGGACTCGAAGGGAGATGACTTTCGCTCGATCGTTCAAGGATTGTTCTCGGTGCTCTGGAATGCCGACGGAGCGAGGCCGGAGGTCGTTTCCCCGTTGATCAAGGAATTGGAAAAGAAGTGGGATCAGGAAGGAATGTTTATCGTCTCGGGTCTTGAGGGTAGCCTTATGGGTTTACGCGATGCAAAAATGGATCCCGAATGTATTGACCCGGTCCTCACCTTCTTATTGGATCGGATGAAAGGTGAGCGGGGCCTCATTCGGTCCATTCTGATGAGCAGTTTCACGATCATCATCGGAAGCTCCTGCGATCTCGGCCCTGATCTCCGAGGAAAAATCGCGCGGGCTTTGGCGGAACAGATCAAAGATAATAACGTGCGGGAGGATGATCTCTCCAACCTCTATACACAAATGTTGGAAGGCCTGGCCGCAAGCAAGGGCATGAGACCTGAAGACGAGGCCCTGCTTGTGCGCGCCATGACGACCCGGTTGAAGGGTCTGCCGGATGTTGAACTCCCCGACATGGCGAGAGACCTGACACGGTCTTTTCCATTTATGGCGGAGATGAAGCCCGAAATCGGGGGGCCGATCCTCGGGGTTTTGGCGGATCGGTTGGCGGGCGCGAATGAGCGCTCGGTTGAACAGATCGCGGGATGCTTGTTGTCGGGCCTTCAAAGAAGCTGGGAAATACGCCCCGAGATGTTGGAGCCAATATTGACGGCCATCGCCATGGAAATCGGCCATGCGCGCGGAAATGGCCTGAGACTATTGGTCATTGCCATGTTGGCGGGCCTACGAAGCTCCGAAAACATTCCGCGTGGACAGCTGACTCCGATCATACAAGCGTTTGTGGATCGGATGCGTCTCGCGGATGGGGCCGACTATCGGGATTTCACCAACGGGATGGTGGAAGGTCTGGAGAGCGCCGAGGCGTTCCAACCACAACTCCTGAGTCCAGTCATTGCCCTGCTGACGCCCAGGCTCGCGGGAAGGCGTTGGATGAGTCATCCCCAATCGTTTCAGTGCCTGGTCTTGAGTCTCGGGAAATCAAGAGAGATGGACCCCAACGTATTGGAGCCGGCCGAAAAGGCCTTGGTTGGGCATTTGTCGAAAGCCAAGGGCCAAGAGTTGGAGTTGATCGTTGAGGGTCTTTCAGAAAGCCTCGCGCGGCAGAATGAGATGAGGCCACGGGTGTTGGGACAGATTCTGGACATCCTGAAAGATCGCCTGCTGTCCGCCAACGAGGGGACGCCGATCGAGCGATCTTTGATCCGAGCGATCGCGTCGGGACTGATGAGCGCGCGGGACTTGGATCCCAGGGTTTTGATTCCCCTCTTGGAAGTCTTAGAGGCGAGGCTCAATGGCCGACCGAGCGCCGCCGGACCCTATGCGAAAACGATTCGCTTGATCCTGTTGAAATACGGCGATTCCGCGAATCGTGAGCTGGACGCCCTGGCAAGCCGGCGTTTCCCGCCGGAATGGAACGACGTTTTAGAGAAGAAGACGCTCCAAATGTCTGAGGTCAGAAAACTGCTGAAGTTCTATAAAACGGCGGAGAACCAGGCCCTGCGGAACGATTTCCTCCGCCGGCTGGAGCACCATCCATCCCCACGACTGATCCGACAAATTTCCGATGTCATCGCCGGCTCTGATTTCTTCACCCCCTTGGTCCCAATGCTCCTCTTTCTTCTCTCGGAGAGGGGCGCGCCGGCCGGCTCGAAGCCGCTCATCAAAGACGAATTCGTATTCGTCTTTTTGACAAAACTGGTCTTGGCCGGGCAAAGCTCGGAGGACGTCACGAGAAGGATGCTGAAATTGGTCCGTCCCACAGCTCTGACGGACTCCATTCTGGAGAACACGGACCGTACGGCGTTCAACGACAACCCCATGTTCTTCCTCGAAATCGTGAGGACCTGTTCATCCCTGGAGAGGATCGGTTCTCAACACCTCCCCGAACTCGTCCGGATCGCCGCCCGGACCGGTCCCGAGGCGAGAGGCCTCCTCCTTGATATTTTCTTGAACATGGACATGGAGGAGGTTGCCGGAGCGCTCGTCCGGGCAGGGCAATACTCATGGCTCTCGCGTCTCCAAAACAAATGGAGGGAAGACCCCGCGCGTTATCCGAGCCCGAAAATGTTGGCCGCGGCACGCGACACGGACGACGGCGTGCGGTCGGCGTTCGAGAGCGCGGATGGGCCGATGATGGACGACGGGTCTTTCATAGATGCGTTGTTGATGTACCGGAAAATTGACGGGCAAGCCGCCGTGAGGGCATTGTTGGAGAGAGTGATCCGGGCGGGAAGCATCGTTGAGGGACTTCGGGCCGTTTTCCTGTGCGGGGCCCTTTCCCCGGCGGACTTGGGGGGATTGATCGCTCCCATTTTCAGTGTGGAGAACGTGAGCCGTCTCCCGGCGGCTGTGAGGCGGCGATATTACTCATTGCTCATGTTGCTGGATTCCCCCATATGGGTGCCCGTGCGTATGGAGATATTCAAGAGGGAGACGAACGCGGGGCTGCGCAAGGTTCTTGCGACGCAAGTTGAAATGCATTTCAGCCGCGCCACCGACCTTCTGTCGGCCGTTTATGGGAGCGAACAGGTTACGCAACTCAGCCGTTACGTGCCGGGTCTGTCCGGGATGTCGGCCAGTGGGTTCCATCAAAGCCCGCTGGCCGGGAACGACGGCTTGACGGATACGATCCGGCAATTGGAGAACGCCGCGCGCCGCTTGGGTCCGGCGGGCATAGCCCTCGCGCTTCGCTGGAAGAGTTTGGAACAGATCAAGGTGATTCTGCCCTTGGGGTGGGACTCATACGCCTCAATGTCCGCTGAACCATCCGATCATCACGATTTGGAAGGGCTGCGCGAGAAATATTGGCTGTTTCAACGGGAGATGCTCAGCCACAACTTCGCGGCGTTGGAATTGATCGTCCGTCATGCCGGTTCAATGAACAGAACCGTGGCCCGAGCCGTTTTGGAGCATGTGGAAAAGATGGTGGAGGCGTACGTTGCGCTGGACCCGGCGGAGGGCGGATGGGCCCGGCCTCTGTTTGATCGTGAATTCAAGAACATGTTGCAGGACGCGCCGTCTCGGGGTCCGTTGCCGCCCGACCTGATCAACAAGATCGAAACCCTCCAGCCGTGGGCGGACCCCGCGGAAATCGAGACGTTGCACACGATGATCAATTGCCTTCATGAGAAAGGGGCGCAAGCCAGGGAGAAGGCTCTGCGGGACGCGGGGGCGAACACGATCTTGAACCTCAACGGACACAAGTTCTCGATCGCGAACATCAGCGAAGAGCCCCTGAGCCGGAGGGGGCTGATCACGAGCCCGCCGTTGAGGCTGATCCTGGAGGGACTGAAAAAGGCGGAGGAAATCTATCCCACGCCGTATATCGTCATTGGGAACCATGCGTCATGGAGCGCCACGCTCGGGCAGCACCGCGTGGAGTGGTCCGTGGATTTGGCCGATCCGGACGAAGGCGGATCGTTGCGAATTCGATATGTTGAAACGGGACACGATGAAGGAAACGCCGCGCGCCTGCGATATTTCACCGCCCTTTTCAGAGCTTTGGGCATGAGCGTGCGGGTACTTGACGGCAAAAACGGCGACCATTTGCTCGATGCGGCGTTGGACAAGGACCATGGCGCCTTCACGCGGAGCCAAATCGAAATTGCTTTCACAATGGCGATCAGGGCCTTGAGTTCATCACGAAACATGGATTGGGCGTTATTGACCATCGCGAATGGACAAGGGGCCACCGACACTCCCGAAGAGATGGCGAAGGTGTTCCTCGCGGAAGGGAATTTGCCTTTTTATGTGAAACTGACCGGGGACACGGATCCGGCGATGTATCGCCGATATTTGGAATATCTGGAGCGCGAGAACGAGCGGGGAGCTTTACGTGACAAGATGAACAGGTCCCTGTCGAGCTGCGGTTTGCCCACCATTCCGCCGGACATGACGTTCGGGCAAAGAGTGATCGAGGAGCGATACACGAAGGTTGTGGAAGAAGCCCTGGCCAGGGGTGAGTTGGTTCAAAAGGGAAAGGAGATCTTCGAGAGAAATCCGGCCTACGATCCCGTGGGAGACGCAGTGAGCTCCATCCTAAGCGACGAAGCCGCCGCGGTGCGAACGGCCGTGACCTTGGATTCGCTTCCCCGGGAATTCTTGAACGATCGCCCCATCGGTTCGGTCGGGACGCTGTGGGCCGTCGCCGGGCAGGTGC
>JACQPF010000167.1 GCA_016207625.1 Elusimicrobiota bacterium
GGCGCTCCTGGTGATCCTCCTCGGAGAGATCGTGCCCAAGGTCGTCGCGCGAAAAAAGACGGAGCCCATCGCCCTTTTCCTGGCCGCGCCGGTCCGGGTTTTGACGAACGTTTTCGGCCCGGCGCTGGAAGGGCTTTTGTCGAGGATCGAAGTGCTGTTGTCATGGCTGTCACGGCGCGTCAAGGCGGAGCGGACGCAATGGAACGCCCCCCTGATCCGCTCCCTCCTCGACGTGTCTTCCCTCGCTCCGCCTTTGCGCTCCGTGTTGAACAACATCCTGGATTTCGGGAACCTGCCCGTTTCGAAAGTGGCCGTCCCGAAGCAGGCCATTTTCGCGATGGACCTGGCTTTGAGCAAAAAGGAATTCATCGACCGGGTCCTGTCCTCGGGCTACTCCCGGGTTCCCGTCTACCGCGGGTCGTTGGACAACGTGGTGGGGGTCATTTACTCCAAAGACCTGCTGACGTTTTGGAGGCGGGAATCGCTTTTCGTCTGGGAAGACCTCATCCGCCCCGCCCTGCGCGTTTCCATGACCACTCCCTTGGCCGACATCCTGCGGGAGTTCCGCAAGGGCCGGCACCATCTGGCCATCGTTTTCGATCCGAACGGGCGCGTCAACGGGCTGCTCACGCTCCAGGACACGCTGGAGGCCATCGTCGGTAAAATGGGCGAAGAGCCCGAACTGTAGTCCTTATGTACGTCAATGTCCATGCCATCATATTAAGGTCCGAACGGGTCGGAGAGAAAGACAAGCGCCTTTCCATTTATACCCGCGAGCAAGGGCGGCTGATGGCGTTGGCGCGGGGGGTGAACAGGCCCGGCGCCCGTTTGGCGGCGGCCACGGAGCCGGCGGTGGAATCGCGTTTCCGGCTGTGGCATGGGGAACACCAGCCTTTCGCCCGCATCACGGGCGGAGCGGTGGAGTCCTCATTCCCCAATTTGCGGTCTCAATGGGTCCGCATGAGCACGGCCCAGTTCCTGTGCGAGTGGATGGACCGGTTGACCGCCCTTGGACAGCCTCAGCCGGAGAAATACGAGCTCCTGCGCCGGGCCTTGTCGGCCCTGGAGAAGGGCGACCGCCTTTTGATCCGCCTGGCGTTCTTGGTGCAATTTTTAGAGAAGGCCGGTTATTCGGTGGGGGAAGAAATCCTCGGGTCTTCCGGTTATGAGCGGCTGCGGGAGACCGTGGCGTTGTTGAAGGCCTTCGATTTCTCGCCGGACGCGTCATTCCCGGAGCTGGCGGAATCCGCGCCCATGCTGGAAGATCGCTTTCTGAAGTTCGTCGCGCCGCTTTTGGACCGTCCGCTCAAGACGTTGGTCCATGAGCGTTCCCTGACGAGCTATCGAACTCAAAAGCGAAGCTGAAAAAAATATTGTATCGTAGGGATCAACATGACCTTTCAAGAAATTATCCTGGTGCTGCAAAAGTTTTGGGCTCAACAGGGGTGCCTGCTTTGGCAGCCCTATGACGTTGAGAAAGGCGCCGGGACCTTCAACCCCGCCACGTTCTTGCGCTGCCTGGGGCCGGAGCCTTGGGCCGCGGCCTACGTGGAGCCTTCCCGCCGCCCCACGGACGGCCGCTACGGCGAAAACCCCAACCGCCTCCAGCACTCTTATCAATACCAAGTGCTGATGAAACCCGCGCCGGCCGACATTCAAAACAAGTATCTGGCCTCGTTGAAGGCCATCGGCATCGATCCCAAGCGCCACGACATCCGCTTCGTGGAAGACGACTGGGAAAGTCCCACTCTCGGCGCCTGGGGCCTGGGCTGGGAAGTCTGGCTGGACGGCATGGAGATCACCCAATTTACGTATTTTCAACAAGTCGGAGGGATCGACCTCAACCCCATCTCCGTGGAGATCACCTACGGCCTTGAACGCCTGGCCATGTATTCCCAAAAAAAAGACAGTGTTTACGACATCCTTTGGACGCCGCACATCACCTACGGCCAAGTCCACCTGGAGGATGAGAAGCAGTTCTCTCGATACAATTTTGAGGAGGCGGACGTGGAAGTCCTCCGCCGCCACTTCACGGATTGGGAGTCTGAGGCCAAGCGGCTCATGGACAAAAACCTGGTCTTGCCCGCCTACGACTCCGTCATGAAATGCTCACACCTCTTCAATTTGCTTGACGCCCGCCGGGCCATCTCGGTCACGGAGCGGGTGGGCTACATCGCCCGCGTGCGGACCCTGGCCCGCCGCGTGGCCGAAGCCTATCTCGCCATGGTGAATCAAAACGGGGAAAAGAAATGAAGAAAGAGCCTAAAGACCTTCTGCTTGAAATTGGAGTGGAAGAAATCCCTGCGAGATTCATTCCTCCGGCGTTGGGCGCCCTTCAAAGCCAGGCCATGGACAAGTTGGCTGCGGCCGGCTTGTCCTATAAGGATATGCACACATTCGGCACCCCGCGCCGCCTGACGTTGATTGTGACGGAGCTCACGGAAAAGGCCAAAGATATGGTCCAAGAGGCCCTGGGACCCAGCTTGGCCCAAGCCAAAGACGCACAGGGGAACTGGACCCCCGCCGCCCAGGGTTTCGCCCGGTCACAGGGCACGACACCGGACCTATTAGAGGTCCGGAAAACGGACCGGGGAGACCGTCTGTGCGCCGTGCGCCGGACTGAAGGCCTGGCGGCGACAAAAATATTGCCCGAGCTGTTGCCCGAACTCATTAAAAAAATCCCCTTCCCGAAAAATATGGTCTGGGAAGAGGGTCGTTTCTCTTTCGCCCGTCCCTTGCGATGGATTGCGGCTCTTTACGGGGCCCAGCCGGTTCGATTCACCCTGGCCGGAGTCAAGAGCGGAGGTAAGACCTTCGGTCTCAGGACCCAGGGGGCCAAATCCATCGACATTCCCTCGCCGGCGAAATACGTTTCTTTCCTGCGCGACCGTTGTGTTGTGGCGGACCCCGCCGAACGCCGCCATCAAATTGAAAAACAAATCCACCACGTCGTTCGGTCCATTCACGGACACGTCCCTCTTGAAAAGGATGACGGCCTTTTGGATGAAGTCGTTTTCCTGGTGGAACATCCCGTGGCGATTTTGGGCCGGTTTGATCCGCGCTACTTGGACCTGCCGTCCGAAGTCCTTGTCACCTCGATGAAGAAACATCAAAAATTTTTCCCGGTTTTTGAAGGGCAGGAAGGCGCCAAGCTCTTGTCCCACTTCGTGGGGATTCGAAACGGCATCTCGGAAAACCAGGGCGTTGTCCGTGAGGGGTATGAGCGGGTCCTCTCCGCCCGCCTGTCCGACGCCGCGTTTTTCTTTGAGGTGGACCGCAAGACCCCATTAGAGAACAACGTCCAGGCCCTGAAAGGCATCATTTTCCTTCAACCCTTGAACCTTCTGGATAAAACGGAACGCATTCGTAAATTAGCCAAGGCGTTGGCCGAGCAACTCCATTTAGAGCCCGAAATCGCCGCAGATGCCGACCGCATCGCTCTTTTATCCAAGGCCGACCTTGTCACCTCAATGGTGGGGGAGTTCCCGGAACTGCAAGGCGTCATGGGCCGGATTTATGCCTCCGCCAATGAAAAACCGGTGGTCGCCCAAGGGGTGGAACAACACTATTGGCCATTGACCGCGGATGGTCGTCTTCCCGAAACCGATTCAGCATCAATCGTTTCCTTGGCGGACAAGCTGGATTCCCTGGCCGGGAACTTCTTGGTGGGCAACATCCCTTCCGGGTCCCAAGACCCCTACGGCTTACGCCGTGCCGCCATCGGGATGCTTCGCATCCTGTCGGAGAAGAAATGGGCCCTTGACCTCCGGGCGGTCATCCAATCCGCCATGAAGGAATATCCCTTCTGGAACGACGCCGCCGGGCCCAAGGCCCAGGGCCAACTCTTGGACTTTTTCAAACAGCGCTGGTCCGCGCTCAAGGAAGCCGAAGGCTTCCGCTTCGACGAAGTTCAAGCCGTCACGACCGTGGAGTTCGCCGACGTGGTGGACTTGGAAGCCCGGCTCAAAGCCCTGCACGACATCCGCAAGCACCCGGACTTCACGCCGCTGGCCGTGGCGTTCAAGCGGGCGTCCAACATCCTGGCGCAGGCGCGCCAGAAAAACGTGTTGACGGGAGATCCCGCCGTCGCGCCGGAGCGCCTGCAGGATCCCGCCGAAAGGACCCTTTTCGACGTGCTCGTGCAGTTGGAGGCGGACCTCGCGCCCCTCCTTTCCGACGGACGGAAATACGACGAGGTCCTCAAAGTGCTGGTCCGGTTCCGAAAGCCCGTGGACGACTTTTTCGAGAAGGTCATGGTCATGGCTCCGGACGCGGACGTCCGGACCAACCGCCTGTCCCTCTTGAACCGCATCGCCGCCCTCTTCCGCAGGACGGCCGACTTCTCCCTCCTGCAGGACGTCCCCGCGAAACCCGCCGTCGAAAAACCCGCCTGAGCGGACCGATGGAAAGCCTCCTTCAAATCAACTGGATCCTCCTCCTCGGCGTCGTCATCCTCTTCTTCACTTTTTTCCGGATGATGCGCAAAATGCGCAAGTCCGCCGAAGCCCCGCGCTGGGTCGGCGAAACGCCTCTCCTGCCCAAAGACCTGGCCGTCGTGGTGATGTGGATCGGCCAGTGGCGCGCCCAGGGCCGCATCACCGAGCCGGAATACGAACGCCTCATGAACCTCTGCCGCGAAGACGCCGACCGCCAGGGCACCAGTCATATAATTTGACAAGTCACGACTTGACAAGTCATGACTCGTCAAGTTATACTTAGTAAATCATGACAGAAACGTTTTGGGGCCGCGAAAAAGAGTTGCTGGCGTTGCGCCGCGCCTGCGAGGCCGGCGGAAGCCAGTTCCTGCCCATCTACGGCCGTCGGCGGGTAGGCAAAAGCGAGCTCATACTCCAATTCATCAAATCCGCCCCCGCCGCGGTTTATTTCCTGGGCAAGAAAGCCCCGCCCGAACTGCAAATTCGGGAATTCCTGGAGGTTGCCGCCCAAACCCTGGGAGAGCCTCTCCTGGCATCGTTCCAGGCCGGAGGCTGGAAGGCCGCTCTCGAAGCCGTCGTCTCCCGCTGGAAGGGGCCCGGTAAGCTTGTCCTGTCGATGGATGAGTTCCAATGGACCGTGGAAGCGAGCCCCGAGCTCCCTTCCATCCTGCAGGAGTTGTGGGACCGCCGATGGCGCAAGAGTGGAAATGTTTTCCTTATCCTCTGCGGTTCCTATGTGGGTTTCATGGAGAGGGAAGTCCTGGGGGAGAAGAGCCCCCTCTTCGGCCGCCGCACCGGACAGATTTTCCTCAAGCCCTTCGGGCATCAGGAAGCCGCTCTCTTCCATCCCCGGTTGTCCCCGTCCCAAAAGGCAATGACCTATTTCATCACCGGCGGCATTCCTCTATATTTGAAGCTTTTCTCTCAAGAGTTGTCCGTGGAGCAGAACATCCAGCGGACGATTTTGGATGAATTCGCTCCCCTTTTCCGAGAGCCGGATTTCCTTCTTCGAGAGGAACTGCGGGAGGTGGAAAAGTATTACGCCGTCCTGATGGCGCTCTCGGAGGGCGCCCTTCCCAGCCGGGACATCGCCCGGCGCACGGGCATCGGCGACCGCAGTCTCCATTACTATCTGCAGAACCTGGTTGAACTGGGGTATCTCGGCCGGCGCTACCCGGTGGCCGATATACCGCGGGCGGCGCGGCATATCCGGTACGAGGTCACGGATCCCCTGCTTCGGTTCTGGTTCCGTTTCGTCTATCCGCAAACCAGCAGCCTTCTCAGGCTGGGTCCTGTCCGGGCTTTGGACACCCTCGTCCGCCCCCATCTGCCCGCCTATTTCGGCCGTTGTTTTGAAGGTTTGTGCCGGGAAGCGCTCCCTTCGCTCTACGAGAAAGAAGGAGTCTCGGCTTCTTTCGAGGTGGGAGAATATTGGGACAAGAACGTCCAAGTGGACGTCGTCGGCCTTCGCCAGGACGGATGGGTGGACCTGGGCGAATGCAAATGGGGAAATCGGGGATCTCCGGCGTCCGCGGTTGCCGAGCTCAAAGCAAAAGTCCCTCTCTATCCGAACCGCAC
>JACQPF010000163.1 GCA_016207625.1 Elusimicrobiota bacterium
AACATGAGCCACGAAATCCGCACGCCCATGAACGTCATCATCGGCATGACCCGGCTTCTCTCAGAAACGGACCAGTCCCCTCAGCAGAAGCACTTCACCGAGCTCGTGCGGCAGTCCGGCGACGCGCTGTTGGAAATCATCAACAACATCTTGGATTTCTCAAAGCTCGAAGCCGGCAAGCTCGCCACCAACGTCCAAGATTTCAACCTCCGCAGCCTGGTGGAAGGCACCGTGGAGCTTTTTGCCGTGCGGGCGCAGAACAAGGGCCTGGAATTGGCCTGCTTGATAGAGCAGGATGTCCCCGGGGCGTTGAAAGGCGATATGGGCCGCCTCCGGCAGGTCCTCATGAACCTCCTGGGGAACGCCATCAAATTCACGGAAAGGGGGGAGGTGTCGGTGCGGATCTCGAAAGAAGGCGAAGCCCCGCTTTCCGTCACCCTGCGCTTTGAGATCAGTGATACGGGCATCGGGATATCCCCGGATGACCAGAAGCGGATTTTTCAACCTTTCACCCAGGCGGACCCTTCCACCACCCGCCGGTTCGGCGGCACGGGGCTTGGATTGGCCATCTCCAAGCAACTGGTGAACCTCATGGGGGGAAGCATCGGCGTGGAAAGCGGGCCCAGCCGCGGATCCTCCTTCTGGTTCCGTCTGTCCTTTGAGAAGAGGCCGGAAAGCGTTTTAGCCGATGAGCGGGAGGCGGGCCTTGAAGGCAAGCGGGTCCTGGTGGCCGGCCGGCACGCGGTGCATCGGAGCGCGATCAGCCACTATCTCTCGTCTTGGAAAATGCGCGTGGACTCGGTCAAAGAGCCGGAGGAAGCCCTGCGCCGGCTCAAGCGGGAATCCGCGAAAAAAGATCCATTTTCATTTCTGATCATCGATGCGAACATGATGAACGTGACGGGTCTTCCGACGGCGATCCGCGGCCTGAAAAGCTCTTCAAAGACGCCGTTTCGAGTCATTGCGGTCACGTCGCTGGTCGAACCTTTCGGGCCTGAGCAAATGCGGGAGGCCGGGATCGACGACTCCATCACCAAGCCCGTTCGGAAAGCCTCGCTCTTTGAAAGCCTGACGGGGATCCATCGCGACGAATTGCCGCGCACCCTTTTCGCGGCACCCCCGCCGGCCCCCCAGCTGCTCGCGCGCCGGTCAGGGTATGCCGTGCTCGTGGCAGAGGACAACGTCGTGAACCAGGAAGTGACGCGGCGTCAATTGGAGAAGCTGAACGTGCGCGTGGATACGGCCAAAGACGGCATGGAAGCGCTCACGGCCGCGGACCGGTTCGTCTATGACCTCATCTTGATGGACTGCCAAATGCCGCGCATGGACGGGTTTTCCACCACGAATGAAATCCGCCGGCGCGAAGGGTCGAAATGGCACACCCCCATCATCGCCATGACGGCCAACGCCATGGAGGGCGACCGCGAAAAATGCCTGTCGGCCGGGATGGACGACTACCTCTCGAAGCCGGTCCGCTTCGAAGAGCTGGCCGCCCTGATCGCGAAATGGGACGTGGCCATCGATCCCCAGGCCATAGAGAAACTGCGCGGCCTCGGGGAAGCCAACTCCGGGGATTTCGCCCGGGAAGTCGCCGAGGCGTTCCTGAAAGACGCCCCCGAGCACCTCCACGCGGCCCTTCGCGCCGCGGCGGAAAACAACGCGGAAGCTCTGGCGCAAGAAGCCCATACGCTGAAAGGCTCAAGCGGTAATCTGGGCGCCAGGGGGTTGCAGGTGCTTTCCATGCGCTTGGAAAAGCTGGGCCGCTCAGGTTCTGTTCAAGGCGCGAAGGAGCTGATGCGCGCCTTGGAAGAAGAACTCCAACGCGTCCAATCCGTGCTCCATTCCATCTTCGAAAAAGAGCCCAAAACCACCCGCTGATTCTCTCCCCATTTGGGGAATCTCAATCTAAAATGTAAGTCGGCTGTGGATATAGAAACGATCGCTGGGACTTGAGGTGCGGAGGTTGTCTTTCACATAGGCTCCCGGGAAAAAACGGGCCCAGGCGAAACTGAAGGTTAGGTTTTTTGAGCGTTTGTAATTGAAGAATAGGTCGTATTCGCTTCCGACGAATTTGCCCGCCGAAGGGTTTGTGCCCGCTCCGAAATTGGCAGGGGAAATGATGTCCGCCGGCTCCTGTACGGCGGCGAAAACCGCCTGGGTTCCGAAGGAAAAACGGCTCGCCGGGAAGAACTCGATTTTGGGGTTCACAATCCTCATGTTCGACAGCGTAAAGAGATCCGCGTCGCCATAGCGGGGGTGGATGTCTTGGAAGAGGGGGTTGAACGTCCGATCATTTTCGTCGCGCGGGGCGGCGTCTCCGGAAGCGGCGCCGTACATCAGCCGCGCCCGTGGTTTGGCGGGGAGATCGAGGGTGATCTCCCCGGAGGCTTCAACCGCCCAGGCGCCGATGGAGCCGGAACCGCTTGAGCCGAATTGACGCACTCCCTCCAAAGAATAGCCGGGCGAAAGGGCTCCCGTCCAAGAACCGTGCATCCTTGCGCCGGCCGTGACCAAGCTTTCCCGCAGGAACACGCCGCGGGGAATGTTTCGATTCGAGAGTGCGTAAACGTCAAAATTGGCGGCGGTTGAAGGGGTCAGCGTGAGCCACATGCCGCTGAAAGCGGAGTCGTCGGCCCCCAAGCTGCCGGTTTCGGATCGTTGGGAAAACCAGGCGGTGAAGGCGCGGCGGGGAGACTCGTGGTTGATCCTTACGGCGTCAAAAGAGATCCCCGGCCCGAAGTCGTCGTTTCCCACGAGAAGCTCGGACCCCATGGCGCCCAGGCATTGCCGCCCGAGCTTCAAGCTCCAACGTTTTTGCGGGGGGGAGAAATCGATGAATCCTTGGTACAGCCGGACTCCATCTTTGACGACGGCGGTCTGCCCGTAGAGGTGGTTGGTCTGAAAGTCGATCCGCGCGGCGACCTCTTCATCGATTTTCAGCCGGGCGCCCAGCCGCACGCGGGAGCTGATGAAGTCGCCCTGGTCGGCCGAATAGTTGCCTGGGTCGGCATATTTGCCCTGGTATTCCGGCCGAACCCTGATTTCACCGTCGAGTTGCAAATCGTTCGTGCTGTATCCAAAGGCCTGCGCGGCCAATCCTAACAAAAATAAAAATACGAACTTCACCCTCGTCATGTTCCCCCAACCTTCCCAAACGTCATATCATTTTTTTTCAGAACGGCAAACGTTTTGTTTGACAACAAATAGGAAATAAGACACCATCTCCTTGAATTCGGTTGCCTCGCGTCATTGTGCCTCCCCACGTAAACCGAGAAAGAAAAAATCGTTCTGATCCGCCGGCTGTTGTTCATTTGGGCCGTCCTTTTCCTAGGTTTGGCCGTCATCCAAGTTTCTCCCGCGTTTGGGGAGGGTTCATCACGCGCTCTGCCCGTCTCTCAGGCGTCCTGGCCGCCGCCGGGTTTCAAGGTGGCCTTCGTGGGCGACGGGAACTCGGCCGATGTGTTGGAGCTCATCAAAGCCCAGGGCGCGCATATGCTCATCCATCTGGGCGACTTCGATTATGAAGGCAACCCAGACCGTTTTGAGCGCAGGATCAACGACATCCTTGGGCCGCAATTCCCCTATTTCATCCTCGTGGGCAACCATGACATCGACAAATGGTCCGTGCCAGGAGGCTACCAGGAACGTTTTTTCAAGCGCTTGAACCAAATCCAAGGAGCTTCCTGCACCGGTGATTACGGCGTCAACTCGGCCTGCTCCTACAAAGGATTTTTTTTCGTCCTCTCGGGAATCGGCACGCTCGGCTCCGGCCATGAGGCTTACCTGCGCGAAGCGCTCGCTCAAGCCCCTTCGCTCTGGAAGGTCGCGGCTTGGCATAAAAACCAGACGGAAATGCAGGTCGGAAAAAAAGAAAATGAAGCGAGCTGGGAACCTTACAAGGCCGCCCTGGAAGGCGGCGCCATCATCGCTACCGCCCACGAGCACAGCTATGAACGAACCAAAACTCTTGTGGACATGGAGAGCCCGCGGGTGGACCCTCTCTGGCCGGACCCCCATCGCCTGCGCGTCGGGCCCGGAGCCACGTTCGCCTTCGTTTCAGGTCTGGGCGGCAAGGACATCCGCAGCCAAACCCGTTGCCTCCCGGCGGATCCGCCCTACGGCTGCCAGGGAGAGTGGGGGAAAATCTACACCAGCAACCACGGCGCCAAGCATGGAGTCCTCTTCATCACTTTCCATGTGGACGGTGATCCGCGAAAGGCCCGAGGGGAATACGTCAACATCGATCACGAGCTCATTGATTCCTTCACCATCGAGCGCCCCGCGGAGGCGCGGGCGTCCGCCTCCGTGTCTCCCGGCGAAGAGAAGACCCTTCTTTTCAACTCCGAATGGGGGCCGGTGCGGATCCACATCCCGGCGGGGGCTTTCCCCGCCGAGGCGACGCTCTCCGTCACTACCCCGCCGAATTTCCCGAAAGCGCCTTCCAGCCAAGGCGAACTCATGAATACGGAAAAAGGGTTTGAAATCACCGCCAGCCAACCGCTATCGCCGGCCGTCCGGATCTCTGTTTCCATGCAATACCCCGAGGACGGCTTAAGCGATTCAGAGGAAGAGGAGCTGGTCCTGGCGGCCTACGATCCGTACCAAAACAAATGGACGGCGCAGCCTTCTTCCGTGATGCCGGAAGAGAACCGCGTGGACGCCGTCATCAATCATTTCTCGACGTTTCAAATGATGCGGGTCCTGCCTTTGGAATCGGCCGGCGGCCCGCGCGCCTTCCCGAACCCCTGCCGGATGAGCAAGGGCTGCGGCTTCGTCACTTTCGCGGGCTTGCCGGACGATGCGAGGATCCGACTTTTCACACCGGCGGGCGAGCGCGTTCTGGACATACCTCCAGGCGCTCCCGGCGTGGCCGTCTGGGACGGGAAAAACGAATCCGGCCAGCCTGTCGCCAGCGGCGTTTACCTGGCCCTCGTGGAATCCCCTCAAGGCCGGAAGCTCCTCAAAGTGGCCGTCCTGAGATAGTTATCTAACTACCAGTTCCCGTATTTTACCTCGGGCCTTGCGCGCGCGAAGGGCGGTAGGCCAAGTCCTCTCAAAAACAAGCTCGTAGAAATAAATCATCACCAGGTAATAAAGGACCAGTTCCCTGAACTCGGACAGGTTGTTGTTCATCATCCCGTCCGGGTTCAACCCGGCCTTTTCCAAGCGATGCGCCAACCCGGATGTAAGGACCATCGCCAATAGCGTGGCCAGGCTCCAGCGGTTCGGCAGGAACGTCCGCGCCGCCGGCGCGGTCTTGTGCGCGAAGGCGAAGGGCGCCGCGGCGAACAATAGGATCAGGCCGGCGTCCACGAATCGTTTGATGATGTCCGTCAGGTCTCCGATGTTGTGGACGTTCCTCACCGGCAAGTCGCTTCCCAATCCGGCCACCAAGCCGGCCCCGCTGAAATATTCAATGTAGTGCAGGCCGTAGTCCGTTTCTTCCAGCAGAACGAAGAAGGACAACGCCGCCGCGCTCCCCATGACGATCTTCTGCCAGAGGAGCGGTTTCTTCGCCGCTGCGGTCAGCGAAAAGACGATGGTTGCCATAATGAACACGTTTTGCAGGTTCTCCAAGAACCCCAGTTCTCTCCAGGAATTGGGGTTCAACCCCGGGACCGCAGGAACGACGAAATGCTCGAACCAGGGAACTCCGGAGAAATACATGGCGATGAAAGAGAGAGTCAGGCCGAGCGGAATCACGAAATAGATGAGCAGGAAACGGACGCGCATAGGTTCC
Organism: Elusimicrobiota bacterium; assembly: GCA_016207625.1. Lineage (GTDB taxonomy): Bacteria > Elusimicrobiota > Elusimicrobia > FEN-1173 > FEN-1173 > JACQPF01. The sequence continues at coordinate 5,741 of JACQPF010000163.1, forward strand.
CCCCTCAGGAATCAGGACACGATGCGCGGGAAGGCCTATAAAGGAGTCAATCATATTGTATGAAGTTTACAAACCCGGGTAAACCGGACAAAAATGGGTTGAATTTTGGAGGATCAGGGTATATATTTATAGGGGGTTTTACTGTGAAAAATATCAACTAAGCAGCATGCTTGTTATTATGACGAATAAACAACAAGAGAAATCAAATCCAAGTTCGAACCAAAACCTTTCGGGGTGGCCGGCGCGCGCGCTGGCCTTCCTGGCCATTATTTTCTTCAGCGGACTGCTTCATGCCGGCGCCCCCGCCGTTATCAATTACCAAGGCAAGCTCACCGATGAAAACGGCAACCCGCTCACCGGGTCCCATTCCTTCGCCTTCAGCATTCACGACGACGATAGCGCCGGCAGCCTCCTCTGGACGGAAACAAAGGATTTATATGTCGAGAACGGCGTGTTCAACGTCCAGTTGGGAACGACGACGGTGTTTCCCGACGACCTGTTTAACGGTTCCGTTCGATATTTGCGGGTCAACGTCGACGGGCAAGACCTGAGCCCCCGGGAAAGGCTCGTGTCCGCGCCCTTCGCCATCCGAGTGGCCGACAACAGCGTGGGGACCAACGAGATTTCCGACAACAGCGTGGCCGAGGGGGACTTGAACACCGCTTCGGTGGACGGCCGCTACGTCACCCGGGGAACGGCCCAAACGATCACCTCCACGAAGACGTTCTCCGGCGGAGCGACGGTCACCGGCCTGCCGGACCCGTCCGCCGACAGCGACGCCGCAACCCGGGGATGGGTGAACGGCCTTTTGGGGACGAGCGCCGGCGGCTGGACGGACGACGGCCCCGTCGTCCGCCTGACGGACGCGTCCGACGCGGTGAAGGTGTCCACCTTCACATCGACCTACGGCGTGTATTTGGCCACGGTCAGCGGCGGCGTGGGCATCGGGACGACCGCGCCGAGTTCCGTCTTGTCGATCAAATCCGTCACACCGATCGTCACCTTGGAGGATTCGAATTTTGGCGGCAGAGTTTATGCGATCAGGAACGGAGCCTCGGGCACGGGGAGGTTGGACATTTACGATGCGACGGCCGGCAAAAGCCGGTTTCTCATAACCAGCGATGGGGAAGTGTATATCGGCACGACCACGAATTACGAGGGGAACACGAGCAAGGTGTTCGTGTACGGCGGTGCGAACGGAGCCAACATCGACGTGATGGGGGAGGGCATCGCCGGCCGAGACCAAGCCGTCATCGAGCTGCAAGGCTCGGATTATGAAACCGCCGGAAATTCGGCGAGGCTGCAATTCTACGGCCCGTATGGTTTGAGCACGGTCGATACGATGGGATTCCCGAACCAAAATCTAGGTGTTCTCGCTTTTAAAGGCGCGAACACGGCCCTCATCGGCACGGAAGATGACGTCCCGCTCATTTTTGCAACCGACAATTCGGAGCGAATGCGGATCCACGCCGCGGGCGGCCTCCTGGTCGGCTCCAGCATCACCGCCAACGGCGGTTTCTACGGCGACGGCTCGAACCTCTCGGGCATCCCCACCGTCGCCAACACGGTCACCATCCCCGACAACCAAACCATCACCGGCGCGAAGACCTTCGCCAGCAGTGTCACCATCACTTCCGTCATCTTCACCGGCGGCACGGCTGCGGACGGCACCATTGATTTCGGCGGTGGCGATTACGACCGGCTGAACGCGTCCATCGTGACCGACCTGACGGACGGCAATTCCACGGTCCTGCATACCCACGCCTCGGGAGACGCTTCCACGCTGGACGGCATCGACTCCACGCAGTTCCTCCGCTCGGACGTTTCGGACAGCGTCACCACGGGCGCGACGTTGTCGATCAACTCCGGGGCCGCCTTCAACGCCTTGGC
>JACQPF010000165.1 GCA_016207625.1 Elusimicrobiota bacterium
CCCGTAGGCCAGCCGGGTGACGGCGACTCCCATCGATTTCAAGAGGTCGGCCAGGTAATTGGCCGTGGTTTCCCCCTCGGCCGTCGGATTCGTGGCGAGGATGACTTCCTGCACGTTCTCTCGTTTCACCCGGTCCAATAATGAGTCGATCCGGAGATCCTCAGGGCCGATCCCTTCGAGCGCGGACAAAACCCCGCCCAGCACATGGTAACGGCCATGGAACGCGCGGCTGCGCTCCAAGGCTTTGAGATCGCCGATCTCCTCCACGACGCACAGCGCCTGCGTGTCCCGCTTCGGGTCTCGGCATTTCTCGCAAGGGACGTCGGCGTATTCCTTCTTGTCCTGCGCCGGCGTTTCGTCTTCGGCCTCCACGAAATCCCCGCACATGGGGCAACGCTGGAGGTGTTGCCGGGCCGCTTCCAAAGACTGCAGGAGAGATTGCGCTTCCTCCCCATGGCGCAAAAGATGCAGGGCGATCCGCTCCGCCATTTTAGGGCCTACGCCGGGCAATCGGGTGATGGCCGACACCAAGTTGTTCCAGGTTCGCGAGGTCATGAAAGTTTCAGGGGGCGGGATCGATTTTCTTGATTTTGCCGGGGAACAATTCCAACAGCCGTTTGACCCCGGGGTTCGATTCCGTCAACGTATCGTGGGCTTCAACGGGAATCGAGCCGTCGGCCGAAGGCATTTCTCCGCTTTCCAAGGGCTCCATGACGGCTTCGGGCGGGTCCGAGGTTTCGTCCACCACCTCGTCCGGGATGGGCTCTTGGCTCTCCATTGTCGAGGAAGACGCGATTTTCAGTTTCTCCGGAGCCGGTGTCCTGGCGGAAGGAGCCAGGGGAACCAATAAGCACACCAAAGAGACGGGACGGGCCAGATGCTTTTCAAGCACGTCTTTCACAAGCGCGAGGTGCGTCATGATTTGCTGTTTCTGGAAGTCCTGCGCGCACTGGATGTTCAGCGAGCCGTTGGATTGGATCTCCCATTGAACGTCGGAGAGGAACGGTTCCAGGGAAGGTTTGCGTTTCCCGATTTCTTCCAGCATCGACGCCCAGGCCGCGCCGATCCGGTCCGGCGAAAGCGTCAGGCCTGCATCTTCCGGAGGTCCCTGCTTGGCCTCAGGCCCATTGGTTTCTTTTTCCGCGGGGAGGCTGGGTTCCTTTTGCGGCGAGGGAGTTTCTTCAGGAGTCAGGCAGGGCTTTTTTTTTAGCGGAGGCAGCACGCCGGCTTCCAGGGATTTCTCCAGCTCTTCCAGGCGGGAGATCAGCTCATCCACCGGCACGGTCTTCTTGGCCAGCTCGAGGGCGCTCAGTTCAAAAGTGACCCGGGGAGACTCGCTTCGGCGCATCTGCTCCACGCAGCGGGACGCGACGTGGAGGTTGCGCTCCAGCTCTTCCAAGCTGTAGCCGCCGGCGTCGCTCTCCAATTCGGCGGCGTTGGGGACGTGCGAGTTCTGCACGCCGCCCTTCCACAAAAGGATCTGGTGCCAATGGTCCAAGAGGTCGTGCGCCAGCTGAAAGAGGTCAAAACCGTCTTCCACCGCTTTCCCGACGGCTTGAAGGACTTTCTCCGGGGCGTTTTGCCGGAGGACGTCCGCGAAATTTTTCACGGCTTCCCGCGGCAGGAGCCCCAGGAGCGACCGGATGGCTTGCCCCGTCACGCCTTGGGGGGAATAGGCGATCACCTGGTCCAGCAGGGAGAGAGCGTCTCGGAGGGAGCCGTGCGCCGCCCGGGCCACTTCCAAGAGGGCGTCGTCGTCCACGCTGAGCTTCTCCTGCCGAATGATTTTTTTAAGTTGCTGCTGCGTTTCCGTCGGGGGAATGGGCTTGAGCTGGAAGCGCTGGCAGCGGGAGAGGATGGTGGCCGGGATCTTCTGCGCCTCCGTCGTGGCCATCATGAACACGGCGTGCGGCGGGGGCTCCTCCAAGGTTTTGAGGAGGGCGTTGAACCCGGCCTCCGTGATCTGGTGGGCTTCGTCGATGATGTAAATCCGGTAGCGGGACCGGGCGGGGGAGTATTTCACGGTGTCCCGCAACTCCCGGATTTGGTCGATGCCGCGGTTGGAAGCGCCGTCGATCTCTAGGACGTCGTCGGGAGAAGAGCCCGAGGCGATTTCCCGGCATTGGGGGCATTCGCCGCAGGGGTTGGCCGTGGGACCTTTCAGGCAGTTGAGCGCCTTGGCCAGGAGGCGGGCCGTGGTGGTTTTCCCGCAGCCCCGGGGCCCGGAAAAAATATAGGCGTGAGCCAGCCGCTGGGCCTCGAGGGCGTTGGTGAGCGTGGTGGTGACGTGCTCCTGGCCCACCAGCTCCTGGAAAGTTTGGGGACGGTATTTCCGCGCCAAAACGAGATAAGACACGACGGTAAACCTCCGGAAGGCTGAATGAATGCACTTTACAAATTTCGAAGGGGAGAGGTCAACCGAAATCGAGGATCAACGGCTCGGCGGAACGGTCCCTCCGCTGGCCGGGCCGGAGATCTTTCCGGGGCCCGCGGTGCTTGACGCGCCGGGGTTAGGGGAAACCGTCACGCCGGGCGTTACGGTTCCCGGCGGAGGGCTCGGGCTGGGGGCGGTGGCGCCGGCC
>JACQPF010000168.1 GCA_016207625.1 Elusimicrobiota bacterium
CCGGACGTGTTGACGGTGGCCAAAGGCCTGGCCAACGGGCTGCCCATCGGCGCGACCCTCGCCAAGGACGCGGTGGCGGACCTCTTTCAACCCGGAGACCACGGCTCGACCTTCAGCGGAGGCCCCGTGGTTTGCCGGGCCGCGCTGGCCGTTTTGAAAACCCTTTCGCCGGACCGTCTCCGGCGGATCGCGCGAACGAGCCGCATTTTTGAAGAAGAACTGGAGCGATGGGGCCGGGAACTCTCGCCCATCCGGGCGGTGCGGGGCGTGGGTTTCATGTGGGGCATCGAGCTGGACCGGCCGGGAGCGGCCGTGGTGGACCTCTGCCGGAAAGACGGCCTTCTGGTCAACTGCACGGCCGAGAAGGTGATCCGCCTCCTGCCGCCCTATTGCCTGACGGAGAAAGAAATCCGCCGGGGATTGTCTGTTTTGAAGCGGAACCTCGAATTGTTTTTCCAAAAAACTTCCCAAGGGAGAATTGAAAACCCATGAAACGTTTTCGCCGTGTTGTGGTCGCTTATTCGGGCGGGTTGGACACGTCCGTCATGCTGCGCTGGATCCGGGACAATTATCAGTGCGACGTCGTGGCGGCCTGCGTGGACGTGGGACAGGCCGAGGACTATCCCCGGCTGAAGAAGCGCGCTCTTTCGACGGGCGCCTCGCGTTGCTACGTGGTGAACGCGCGGGAGGAGTTCGTCACCGATTACCTGTGGCGGGCGTTGAAGGCGCACGCCATTTACGAAGGGCGCTACCTTTTGGGGACGTCCCTGGCGCGGCCCATCATCGCCGAGAAAATCGTGGACGTGGCGAAAAAAGAGAAGGCCGACGCCGTGGCCCACGGCGCGACCGGCAAAGGCAACGACCAGGTGCGCTTCGAGCTGACCTTCAAGGCTCTGGCGCCCTCGCTTGGGATCCTGGCGCCGTGGCGGGAATGGGAGTTCAAAGGCCGGGAAGACGAAGTGGAATACGCCCAACGTCACAACATCCCCGTCACCGTGACGAAGGCCAAGCCCTATTCCTCCGACGCGAACCTGTGGCACATCTCCTACGAGGGCGGCGTGCTGGAGGACCCGAACCATCCCTACGACGATAAGATGTTCGAGCTCACCGTTTCTCCGGAGAAAGCGCCGGCCAAGGGCGAGATGCTGGACATTGATTTTGAAAAGGGAATCCCCGTCGCCGTGAACGGCAAGGCCCTGAGGCCGGACCTCCTGGTGGACGCGCTGAACAAAATCGCCGGGCGAAACGGCGTGGGCCGGGTGGACATTGTGGAGAACCGCCTGGTGGGCATTAAATCACGCGGCGTGTATGAAGCGCCCGCGGCCACGGTGTTGTACTTTGCGCACCGGGAGCTGGAGTCCCTCGCGATTGACCGCGAGACCTTCCACGCCAAGGAACTTCTGGGCCCCAAATACGGCGAGATGGTCTACAACGGCCTCTGGCATTCCCCCCTGTTGAAAGCCATGGACGCCTTCATTGACGAAACGCAGCGGTATGTCACCGGGCGCGTACGCCTGAAACTTTACAAGGGCAACATCCTGGTTCAGGGCCGCCGGTCGCCGTATTCCCTCTATTGGGAGAAGCTGGCCACCTTCGAGAAGGAAGAGATTTACAACCAGAAGGATGCGGAAGGGTTCATCAACCTGTTCGGCCTTCCGATGAAGGTGCAGGCCATCCTGCGCCGGAAGTCCCGGTAAATCCAAACGGTTCGCCCGAAACCCTCCGGCGACGAGAGCGAGCCGGCCGCTCGGCCGGCGTCCCGCGCCGTTTTCGCGGGGTCGGCGGCGCTCCTTTCCTTCGCGCTCTTCCGCGTTTACCGGGCCTTCCCGGACGCCTTCCACAACTTCGACGGGCTCATTTTCTCCAGCGTCGTCTCCGAGAAAGCTCCCGATTGGAAACAGCAGATGTTCCAGTACGCGGCGCACTACCTTTTCAATCCGACGGGCTGGGTTTTCCACAAAGCGTTCCTGGCGCTGGGGCATGCGCCCCGGGGCTATGAGACCGTGCAAAGCATGAACGCGCTCTTCGGCGTGGCGGCCGTGGCGGTGATGTTCGCTTTGTTGTGGAGGATGACGCGGGACGTCTTCGCCGCCCTTCCGCTGGCCCTGCTGGCGGCGCACAGCTTCCTCTTCTGGAGCCGCGCGGTGGAATGCTCCGTCTATATGCCGGCGCTGTTTTGGATCGCCGTGGCGTTGGCCGCGGCGTGGGGGTACGTGCGGAGCGGGACGAAGGCCGCGCTCTTCGGTTTGGCGGGGGCCTGCGGTTTGGCCGTGCTTTATCACCTCTCGCATCTTTTCCTGGCGCCGGCCTTTTTCCTCGTCGTCCTCGCCAAACGGCGGCGGGACCTTCCCGTTTTCGCCGCGGCGTGGGCCTTGATCGCCGGGTTGCCCCACGTCCTCACCTACCGGATCTATTCTTTGGGCGCGCTCATGAAGTGGTACGAAGGGCAAGGGACCGGCACGGCCGCCGCCTGGGGATCCGGCGTCAATTGCAATTGGGGATGGGGTTTTTCTTTGCCGGCCCATGCGAACGCGCTTTTCCAATCGTTGTGGGTTTGGCCGCCGCAGGAGGGGTCTTGGATCCCCGCTTTCGGTTTCGTCATGGCCGCGGCGGGGTTGATCGCGGTCGTTTGGGATTTCGCCCGGCGGAAACTCTGGAAGACGGACAGGGACGATCGTCCTCTTGTGCACTGTCTCGCCGCGTTCGTCTTCGGAATTTTTGTGTTTCAGTCTTTCTGGGCGAGAGAGCTGAACAAGTATTCCCCGCTCATCCTGGCTTTCGTCGCCTTCGCCGGGCTGATGCTCAAGCGCCGAGGGGACAACGGCCCGTCGTCTCTCGCGCGGGTCGCCCTGTGGGTTTTGTGGCTGGGCACGTTCGTTTACAACGGGTGGGCGGGCATCCTTCCCCAAAGCCTTCCGGAGAACAACCCGGCGCTCATGAGGGCGTTCTCCATCATGCGCCGCACGGAGCCGGGATCGACGATCGTGGTGTCGGGAATCGAATGCGGTTTCGACAAGCTCTACCTCCCCGGTTTCGCCAAACGGCAGCGCATTCCTCTGGACTTGTATCTCATCGGGCAACCCAAGGAAGAGGCGTTTCGCCGGGTGAAGGCGGATATCCTGCATCTCTTGAGGATGGGAACGCCCGTCTATGTTTTGTCGGAAGTGACGGAGGGACGTTTCATTTCCGGAACTCCCGAGAACTGGCGGCTGACCCAAGCC
>JACQPF010000169.1 GCA_016207625.1 Elusimicrobiota bacterium
CGGGGTGGGCTTCCGCATCAAGATGGTGGACGTTGACTACGCCTACGTGCCCTTCGGTGACCTGGGAGACACCAACCGGCTGTCGTTAAGAGTCTCGTTTTAAACGATCAAGCTTCTGAACAGCTCGGGCCATTTCGCACTCAAAGCGAGATGGCCCGAACTTTTTTAGTAACGTCCGGCCAGCGGGCTGGCGCCGCCTTCGTTCGGGGGATAGTACGGGTGGAGTCCCGCGGCATGATCGGTCACGTCATGGATGGTCGTCACTTCGGGGACTTTGGAAAAAATTGCCCTTTCAATCCCTTGCCTGAGGGTGGCCTGGGCGGAACCGCAGCCCTGACAGCCGCCGCTGAACCGCAGGTGGACGATGGTCCCCCGCACGTCCACGACGTCGGCGCGGCCGCCGTGGGCGGCGATGGTCGGGTTGATTTCCGATTCAAGCACCGTGGAGACCCGGCGACGGATGTGGGTCTCCAGTTCCGGGCGATGCAGCTCCGGGTTCACCATTTTCCGGCCGGAGGCGGCCTGCGCACGGACCACGGCGCCGATCTTCTTGCCGAGGGAAGGCCAATCCTCCGGGCTCACTTTTTCGACGGTTAAACTGTTCCCCGCCACGAGCACCTGGCGGACGCCGGGGATCCGAAAAAGCTCCTCCAACAGCGGGGACCCTTTCGCCATCTCCGGGCTGGCGCAGTTGTAAGAATCCTCGGGGTGGAGCGGAACGTCCGCCGTAAAGGTGCAGATGTTCGGGTCGGCCGAAACCTGTCCCGTGATTTTCACCGGGGAAGAAGACATGGCCATCCCGCCCGTCAAACGGCGAAAGGCTCCGGCGTCTTATTTTTTTTGGCCAGGCACTCGGCGCACTCGCAGATTTCCCGGAGACGCTCGAACGTATAGATCCCCGTGTTGTGCCCGTCGGAGAAAACGGCCGCCAGGCCGTAACGGCCCACGGGCTCCACGCTCGCGAGCTTCACGTCCAGCGACACCCGTTTGGGGTCCAGGGTCCGCACGCCCGTGTTCTCGTCCACGCAGGCGGCGCAGGCGCATTGAAGGCGCAGATGGTGGGGCGTGTGCAGGCCCACATGTCCATCCGTCCAGTGGATGAAGAGCTCGCCCGCGGGACCGGCTTCCAAACGCGCGGGCTCAAGCCGTCCGGCGGCTTGGCGAGCCAAGTCCACCTGGCGCACCAATTCCTTGGCCATTTCCAGAAACGCTTTCGCGGCGGGAGTCTCTTTCGTCGCCGCGAGCACGGGGACGCCGGTGTCTCCGCTCTTCACGACCTCCGGATCCAACGGAACGGCCCCGAGGAAGGGGACCTGATGCTCCTTGGCCAGGAGCACCCCGCCGCCCTCTTTGAAAATGGAGTTCTTCTCGCCGCATTTCCCGCAGAAAAATCCGCTCATGTTCTCCGCCACGCCGAGGATCGGCACGTTGACCTGCTGGAACATCTTCAGTCCCTTTTTCGCGATGCCCAAGGCCACGTCCTGGGGCGTCGTCACGATCACGGCCCCCGTGAGAAAGGTTTGCTGGGCGATGGTGAGCTGCACATCGCCCGTTCCGGGCGGGAGGTCGATGAGGAGGTAATCCAACTCCCCCCACGCCACGTTCCCGATAAACTGATGGATGATCTTCATGGCCATGGGGGCCCGCCAGACCACCGGGCCCTCGTCATCCATGAGGAGCCCCATGGAAATGAACTTCACCCCATGCCGGTCCACGGGCGCGAGGAGGTTCTCTCCCGCCATTTCCGCCTTTTTCTTGCGGGCGCCGAGCATCCCCGGCTGGCTGGGGCCATAGATGTCCGAGTCCATCAAGCCGACTTTCGACCCCAGGACCGTCAAGGCGACGGCGAGGTTCGTGGCCACGGTGGACTTTCCCACCCCGCCTTTTCCGCTTCCCACCACGATGATGTTTTTCACTTTTGAAAGGCTTTCCGGCCCGTCTCTGCGCGCGGCCGGCGGAGCCTCTTTCTTCTCACCGCTCCAGAATGCCATTTGTTTGACCCCTTTCCATTTGAGCAAATCCTTTCATTATTTTAGCATTCTCGTCCGTTCCTTTGAACGAAGCGAATTTTGGTGATTGCTCAGCGACGGTTTCCCGGAGCGAGCCTAGGCCGGTCCTACAAACCCGGCACGCGCCTAGCGGCGGCAGGCCGGAGGGCGGGCCGTGGCCGAGCGGAGGGAAGCCGGCGCTGAGCAGTCACGAATTTTGGTAAAATAACAAGAAAGGAGGTCCTCTATGGTCCGCACGGAATCCACCATGCTTCCCCTCGGAACCCTCGCACCCGATTTCCACCTTCCCGACGCCGTCTCCGGGCAGCGCATCTCTCTGGAGACGTTCGTCCGTCAACCCGCGCTCCTCGTGATGTTCATCTGCAACCACTGTCCTTACGTCCAGCATGTCAAACGGGAGCTCGCGCGCCTGGGGCGGGATTATCAAGACAAGAACCTGGGGATCGTGGCCATCAGCTCGAACGACGTGGCCGAGTATTCGGAAGACTCCCCCGACCAATTGCGCGCGCTGGCGCGGTCGGAGGGCTACGCGTTCCCGGTCTGCTACGACGAGAGCCAAGAGACGGCGAAAGCCTACACGGCGGCCTGTACGCCGGATTTCTTCCTGTTCGATCGGGCCCGCAAGCTCGTCTACCGGGGACAGTTGGACGACAGCCGGCCCGGCAACGGGAAGCCCGTCACCGGCCGCGACTTGAGGTCCGCCATCGACGCCGTGCTGGCGGGGAAGCCCGTAGACGCGAACCAAAAGCCGAGCCTGGGCTGCAACATCAAATGGAAAGCGAACCAGGAGCCGTCCTATTTCACTGCGAGACGCTCCTGACGTTTGAAGAAGTCTCTAACGGGAGGTGTCGTCATGCCGAAAACCATTTCAGTCCTCATCACGGGCGCCACGGGCAAGCAGGGAGGGTCCTTGGCGCGGGAACTGCTCAAGAAGGGGCACCGCGTGCGGGCTTTCACCCGCCGGCCCGATTCGGCGCCGGCTTTGGAATTGAAGCGGATGGGAGCGGACCTGGCCGTCGGGAACTTTGACGATCGGGATTCCGTCCATCAAGCCGCCCAAGGCATGGACGCCGTCTTCGCCATGTCCACGCCTTTCGAGGGGGGCATGGAGGCGGAGGTCCGGCAGGGATTCCTCCTGGTCGACGCCGTCAAGTCCGCCGGGATCCAGCACCTCGTTTACACCTCCGTCGGCAGCGCCGATCAAGGCACCGGGATCCCTCATTTCGAAAGCAAGTGGCGGATTGAGAACCGCATCCGCGAAAAGGACGTGCCTTATACGGTCCTCGGGCCGGTTTTCTTCATGGAGAATTTCTTCACCCCCTGGATGCTCCCGGAACTCCAGGAAGGGCGGATCACCATGGCGCTTCCGCCGCAGCGGCCGCTGCAGCAGATCGCGCTGGAGAACATCGGCCAGTTCGCCGCGCTCGTCCTTGAAAGGCGAAGCGAGTTCTTGGGCCGCCGGATCGACATCGCCTCGGACGAACTCCCAGGCGTCCGGGCGGCGGAGATCCTGTCCAACAAGACCGGGCGGAGGATCGTGTATAACGAGTTGCCGTTGAGCCAGCTCCAAGCCGCCAATGAGGACTTCGCGAAGATGTTCGATTGGTTCAACCGGGTGGGCTATCATGTGGACCTCAACGCCTTGCGGACGAATTATCCTGAGGTCCCCTGGAAAACCTTTGAGCAGTGGGCGAAGTCCTTCGACATGAGCGTCCTCGAACAGACCGCCGGAGCCCGCTGAGTCTATTCCGCAGGTCACTTCCCCCCTTGGGGAGGTGTATTGCCCAGGGACGCTCACC
>JACQPF010000174.1 GCA_016207625.1 Elusimicrobiota bacterium
GACTCTCTATTCCTGGATTCGTCAAAAGAAGATCAAGCCTTGGCGAAAAATGGGCGGCCGTGACGCTTGGTTTTTCTTCAGGAAGGATGTCGCCAAAGCCAAGAGCCAGAAATACAAGCAGGACGGCAAGAGATCATGAGATACAAGGAATCCGAAACCGTCGAACTCAAGAAGTCCACCGCCGAGATGAAAGAAGCTGTCATCGCGGTCGCCGCCATTCTCAACAAACACAAGGCGGGCCAGCTGTATTTCGGAATAAAGAACGACGGGACAGTTGTCGGACAAGATATCTCCGAGCAAACGCTGCGGGACGTCTCAAGGACCCTGTCCGAGCATATAGAGCCGCGCATTTGTCCGCGCGTTGAAAAAGTCCGGCTTGAAGGGAAAGTTTGCATCCGGGTTCGCTTCTCTGGTCAAGACGCTCCTTACTTGGCCCATGGGCGGGCGTTCATCCGCGTTGCTGATGAAGACCGCCAACTGTCTGCCAGGGAGTTGGAAAGAATGTTCTTGAGCCGGAACAAAGGCGCCATGCGGTGGGAGGCCGAGCTTTCCGATAAAAAGCTATCCGCCGTGGACGCGCCGACGGTACGCAGCCTGGTGAAAAGGGGCAACATCGCCGGCAGGATAGACCACAAGTTCATGAACGTGAAAAGCACTCTCAAGAAACTTGAGCTGATGAAAGACAACCGGCTGCTCAAGGCCACCGAGGTGCTGTTCTGCAAGGATAATCCTATGGAAGTGCAAGCGGCCGTGTTCGCGGGCACCGACAAGCTCACCTTCCTCGATATCAACCAGTTCAGAGGGACTCTCTTCAGTTTGTTGGAAAGATCGGAAACCTACGTCAAAGAACACATGGACTGGAAGGTGGAATTCGGCGGTTTGGAGCGCAAGGAGATACCGGAGGTGCCCCTCAAGGCCCTCCGGGAGGCTCTGGTCAACTCCCTCTGCCACAGAGATTTTCGGATTCCAAAGGGCAACGAGGTCGCCATCTTCAAAAACCGCATCGAGATATACAATCCCGGCGACTTCCCAGAAGGCTACAAACCCGAGGACTTCATCAAGGGCGAGGAAAGGTCCATGTCCCCCAATCCCCTGGTGGCCGGCACTCTGTTCAAATCCAAAGATATCGAAAAGTGGGGTTCCGGCCTGAAACGGATCGCCAACGAGTGCGCCGAAAACGGCGTTAATGTTGAATTCAAAATCTTGAAGAGCGGTTTCCTGGTGACGTTTTACCGCCGGCCATCAAAAGATTTATCCCACAGTACTGTGGAGAAAACTGTGGTGAAAACTGTGGTGAAAACTAGGGAGAAAATTATCGCATTGATCAGGCAGAACCCGGCCCTGACGAGAGCCGAGATTGCCAAGAATACCGGCCTGTCGGTAAGAGGCGTCGAGTGGAATCTGGATGAATTGAAAAAGCAGGGCATCCTCAAACGCATTGGTCCGGACAAGGGCGGCCACTGGGAGGTGGTGAAGTGATTTGTTGCAAGTAACCAGGCGGCCGCGCTGAAGGTCAAGAAAATGACCTTGGGCGAGCTACTGAAGCTTCACAACAACATCATTCGCTCGTGGATCGTGATGGCCGCTCGCTACAAACATGAGGCCATTGAGCTCGTGGGCAGCCCTCCGATCAAGTATTCGAAGCTGACCGGCCAGTGGGAGTCGTGTGGCGATGTGCTGCGCTGCGTCATCACCTATGCGGACCTCAACGCCCGCGATCTGGCCTTCGAGATCGACGGCAAGGAGCTCTCCCTTCGGGAGTTCGGGGCCATGCTTCTCAGCCACGAGGGCTGGGGCATGCGGATCGTCTTTGTCCCCGAAGACGAGCTGCACATCCGACAAGTAGGGACCACACCTAGCGGCGTGGGCCTCGCGAGCTACCAGGCTGCTCCACCCCGTAAAGCTACTATAGTTCCTCATACAGAAACAGTTTATTGTGCCGCCCCATATTTTCCGTCGCCCCTTGCGGATCTCGGGTGCGAGGGCTAGACTAAATCCGTGTCTGGGAGGCACAATGACAACCGAGGCCAAACCGATCCAGGAAGAGATCCTGGCGGCGCTTTCCACATCGCCCCTGTTCGCCATTTTCGATAAGGACACATCAACCCGCGTTGCGGGACGGTTCAAAATCGAACGGTTCGTCTTGGGGGACGATATTATCCGGCGGGGGGATCCCGGCGATTCTCTTTTCATTATTTATGCCGGAGAGGTTCGTGTGCTGGGGATCACCGCGGATGGACGGGAGATCACCCTTTCCACTCTCGGCCGGGGGGAATTCTTCGGTGAAAAATCCCTCCTCACCGGCGAACCCCGCCAGGCCACGGTCCGAGCCAGCGGGGACGTGACTCTCCTCAAGCTCGAATCCCGGGATTTTCAAGAGATCCTCGGACAGGACAAGACCGCCCGGGCTTACTTTGACCGCTACATCGTTCAAACCGGAATCCGCAATTTCATTCGCCAATTCACTGTTTTTTCCACTCTCACCACGAAAGAGCTGCGAACCCTGCTGGATCATCTGGAGATGGAGACCTGCAAAAAGGGAGAGGCCGTCTTCCACGAAGGCGACGCAGCCGATAAATTCTACGTTATCCTCAAAGGCCAGGCTGGAGTATTCAAAAAAAACGGCGGGGAACCCCTGGACAGGCTGACCGGTCTGGGAGAGGGGAAGTTCTTCGGGGAGTTGGCCTTGTTGTCGGATCAGCCTCGGGCCGCGACCGTCATCGCCGAAAGCGATCTTGAACTGGCCGTTTTGCGCAAGGACCATTTCCTCGGCCTGCTCCAGAAGTCGGAGAAGTTGCAGGAAAAATTGCGGAACGTGATGGGTCTTTATGCCTCCGGGAATGGCCATGTCGGGGAGTTGCCGTCTTCGGAGAAGCCGAAGGATTCGCAGGCTGACGCCGTGTCGCGTTCGCCGGGACCCTCTGCGCAAGAAACGAACGAAGCGGCCAAACCCTTCACCCGCTCGCCCCGTCGTTTCCCTTGGATCGCTCAGCAAGACGAAACGGACTGCGGCGCGGCCTGTTTGGCGATGATCAGCCGGCATTATGGAAAACGTTTCAGCGTCACCCGGCTCCGGGACCTCTGCAACGTGGGTCGCGAAGGGGCCACGCTCCTCAGCGTCTCCGCGGCCGCCGAGTGCCTGGGTTTCCAGACGCGGGGCGTTCGAACGGCTTATGATTTGCTGCGCCAGGCGGATTTGCCCGCCATCGCCCATTGGCAGGGCTACCACTTCGTCGTTGTCTTCCGCATGACGGAGACCGAGACCTGGCTGGCGGACCCCGGCGTCGGCATCCGCCGGATGACCCGAGCGGAGTTCGAGGCGGGTTGGACTCGCATGGCCCTCCTGATGGCCCCCACGCCGGATTTCGCCAGACAGCCGGAGAAAAAAACCGTGCTCGCCCGGTTCCTGCCGCTCCTCGCGCCCCACCGGATCGCCCTGAGCGAGGCCCTGGGCTGCGCTTTGCTCATGAACCTTTTCGGTCTGGCCACGCCGCTTTTCATTCAAACCATCGTAGACCGGGTGGTGGTGCACCAAGACATGAACTTGCTGACCCTCTTGTTGACGGGCATGCTCTTGGTCTCCGGTTTCCAAGTGGTGACCTCGGCGCTCCGGCAATACCTGCTGGCCTTTATCACCAACCGTTTGGACCTGACGCTTTTGACCCATTTTTTCCGTCATCTCTTCGAGTTGCCGCTCCGGTTCTTCCATGTCCGCAAGGTGGGGGACATCCTGGCCAGGGTCCATGAGAACAGCAAGATCCGGGAGATGCTGACCCACACGCTCGTTTCCTCGCTCCTCGATGTCCTCATGGTCACCATATACATCGGCGTCATGCTTTTCTACAACGCCAAGCTCACGGCGGTGTCCCTGGGCATGATCCCCGTGGTGGTCGGGCTCACTCTGTATTTCACGCCGCTGATGAAGCGAGTGAGCCGCGAGGTGTTCGGCCGCAAGGCGGAAGCCGACGCTTACCTCGTTGAAGCCATCGGGGGAGTGGCGACGGTCAAGGCGGCCTCGGCGGAGCGTCCCGTGCGGTGGAAGTGGGAGGACCTTTTCGTCCGGTACGTGGAGAAGGATTTCAAGCCCACCAAGCTCCAGATGGGCATGGAAGCCTCCGGGAGCGTGTTGAACAGCCTGAGCACGGTGCTGCTCCTCTGGTATGGAGCGCTTCTCGTCATGAAAGGGGAGATGAGCATCGGGCAGCTCATGGCTTTCAACACCCTCATCGGCAACGTGATCCAGCCCGTGGTGCGGCTCATCGGGCTTTACGATAAGTTCCAGGAGTTCTTGATCGCCGTGGAACGCTTGAACGACGTCTTTGATTCCACCCCCGAGCAGGACGGCGCCAAACCGAACCTCATCCGTCCCTCCGCCCTCAAGGGCCGCATTGCCTTCGAGAACGTCTCTTTCGCCTATGATCCCGCTTCCGCGCCTGTTCTGAAGAACATTACCTTTGAGACCTTCCCCGGCCAGATGATCGCCCTTGTCGGGCGCAGCGGCTCCGGCAAGACGACGTTGTCGAACTTGATCCTCCGCTTCTACGCGCCCACCGGCGGGCGGATCCTCTTGGATGAGTTCGATTTGCAGGACTATGACTTGCCGGCTTTGCGCCGCCAAATCGGGGTGGTCCTTCAGGAAAATTTCTTGTTCAGCGGCACCATTCGCGAGAACATCGCCTTGGGGAACCCCGACGCGCCTTTCGCCGAGATCGTGGAGTCGGCCACGCTGGCCGCCGCCCACGACTTCATCACGAAACTCCCCAGCGGATACGACACCCTGGTCGGTGAAAGGGGGTCCAGCCTTTCCGGCGGCCAGAGGCAAAGGATCGCCATCGCCCGGGCCCTCCTCTCCCGGCCGAAGGTCCTCATTTTTGACGAGGCCACAAGCGCTTTGGACAACGAGTCGGAACGCGCCATCCAGCGGAACATGGCCCACATCATGAAAGGCCGCACCGTGCTGGTGATCGCCCACCGTCTCTCTACCGTTCAGAACGCGGACCAGATCCTGGTGCTGGACCAGGGGATCATCGTCGAGCGCGGGAAGCATCCGGAGCTCATGGCCCAACAGGGTCTTTACTATTATTTAAACAACCAAAACCTGTATGAGTGAACCGACTGAAGTTTCCGAAGCGGTGGACACCATGTTGCAGCGTCCCCCCTCCATCCTGGCCAGGGGATTGGTGTACATTATTTTTGCCGTCGTCGTCACGGGCCTGGTTTGGTCCAGCGTTTTCTCGTTGAACGTGGTGATTACGGGAAAAGGGGCCCTGGCGCCCTATGGCCTGCATAAAAAAGTCGAAGCGGAGGCGCCGGGCGTGGTGAAAGAAGTCCTTGTGAAAGAGGGCCAGCGAGTTGAAGCCGGTGAAGTCCTTTTCCGTCAGGACGATTACAAGACGATGATGGCCATCGAAAAGCTGAAAAAACAAATGCGAGGCGAGGCGGAATCCATCCGGTTCGCCGAGACCTCCATCGCCTCCGCGGAATTGGAATTGACCCGTTCCCGAAAGGAATACGAC
>JACQPF010000170.1 GCA_016207625.1 Elusimicrobiota bacterium
GAAGCCCTGGAAGCAAAAGCATACGGGCCGGGCCCGGGCGGGGTCCACGCGCTCGCCCCTCTGGCGGCATGGCGGCATCACTTTCGGACCTAAGCCGCGCAGCTATTATCAGCCGGTGCCCGCGTCCAAGCGCCAGTTGGTGCTCCGGGCCGTCTTGTCGGATTTCGTCCGGGAAGAACGCCTCAAAGTGGTGGACGCCTTTGACGTCACGGAACCCAAAACGAAAAAGGTGGCGGACATCATCAAGAAGCTCGGCTGGCCGGAGAAGACCATCCTCGTCACGGATGAGATCAGCGGCGTCCTTTCGCGCGCGGCGCGCAACGTGGCGGACGTCCGGATCTGCCGGGCCATGGACCTTAACAGTTACGTCGCGCTTTTGGCCGAGCAGTTGGTGTTTACGCGGGCCGCGTTGGAGCAAGTCTCGCAGCGCCTGATGAAGAGCGGCGCCCCGGCGAAGGCGTCCTAAGGAGATCCCCATGCCCTACGATCCGACGACGATATTGAAACGGCCCATCATCACCGAACGGACCACGGCCCTGAAGGGGCAGAACAAATACGTGTTCGTCGTGGACCCCCGGGCGACCAAAGGCCAGATTCGAGAGGCCGTAGAAGCGGCTTTTAAAGTGAACGTGCTGGCGGTCAACACCGCGCGGATGACCGGCAAGCTCCGCCGCCGCATGGGACCGAAAAGCGGGTATCGCCCCGATTGGAAAAAGGCCGTGATCACCGTGAAGCCCGGCCAAGAGATCAAATACGCCGAGCCGGCCGCCTGACTTGGCCGGATGAAGGAAACCATTTATGCCTATAAAAACCTTTAGACCCTACACCCCTTCACGCCGTTTCATCACGGTGGAGGATTTCTCGGAGATCACCAGGACCGAGCCGGAGAAATCGTTGATCGCGCCGCTGAGGAAAAAAGGCGGACGCAACAACACCGGCATGATCATGGTGCGCCACCACGGGGGCGGCCACAAACGGCAGTACCGGCTGGTGGATTTCAAGCGGGAGAAGTTCGGCGTCCCCGCCAAAGTCGCGGCGATCGAGTACGATCCGAACCGGAGCGCCCGGCTGGCCCTTTTGCATTACAAGGACGGCGAAAAGCGTTACATCCTGCAGCCGGCCGGACTCAAGGTGGGCGACGCGGTCATGTCCGGGCCCACGGCGGAAATCCATACGGGGAACGCCTTGCCCCTGGCGGTGATCCCTCTCGGCACCTTCGTCCACAACGTGGAGCTGATCCCCGGCAAAGGCGGGCAGATGGCCCGTTCGGCGGGATCCTCGGTCCAGATCATGGCCCGGGAAAACAATTACGTGCAGTTGAAGCTGCCCTCGGGCGAAATCCGGCTCGTGCCGGATCAGTGCGTGGCCACCATCGGGCAGGTCGGGAACGCGGAACATGAAAACATGACCATCGGGAATGCGGGACGGTCCCGCCACATGGGCATCCGGCCCACCGTTCGCGGTACGGCCATGAACGCGGTGGACCACCCTCACGGCGGCGGCCGCGGCAAGTCCAAAGGAAACAATCAACCCCGGTCCCCTTGGAACCAGCCGGCCAAAGGGTATAAGACCAAATCGCCCAAGCTTCATGATTGGATGATCATCCGCCGGCGTTCAGACGCCGACAAGAAGGCTTAAGGAGAAAAACCATGGGACGTTCAACTTCCAAAGGGCCCTACATCGATCAGAAGCTCTTGGGCAAGATCCACAAGATGGCGCAGTCGGGCGAAAAGAAGGTCATCAAGACCTGGGCCCGGGACTGCATGATCACGCCGGATTTCGTGGGGTACACCTTGGCGATCCACAACGGCCGGAAATTTCTGCCCGTCTACATTTCGGAGCAGATGGTGGGCCACCGGATCGGGGAGTTCGCGCCGACGCGGTTCTTTAAAGGCCACGGCGCGGCTCATACAAAAGAAGCCACATCGCTGACGTAACGGACAGCACAGAAAGGTTTTTATGCAGGCCATCGCTCACTCTCATTTCGCTCGTTATTCATACAGGAAAGTCAACCAAGTGCTCGGTTTGATTCGCGGGAAATCCGTACCCGAAGCCTTTGGAATGTTGCCGTGGATCCCGCGCGTGTCGCGGGTCCTGGTGGAAAAAACTTTGAAGAGCGCTGTGGCCAACGCGGGCAAGGGCGCGAACCCGGCGCAACTCCGCGTGGCCGAGGCCTGGGCGAATCATGGCCCGGTCATCAAGCGGGTGCGCCCCATGGCGATGGGCGGTCGGGCCGTCTACAAACGGAAGACCTGCCACTTGACCATCGTGGTGAGCGATGCGCAAACAAGGAGAAAAAAGGGCTAATTTTATGGGTCAAAAAGTTTATCCGAAGGGCGTCAGACTCGGTTACATCAAGGATTGGGATTCCAAGTGGTTCAACTTGCGCGACATGCCCATGTTGATCGAGGAGGACCATAAGATCCGGACGTTTTTGAAGGACCGCTTGAAGATGGCGGCGGTGTCGCGCATCGGCATCGAGCGCACGGGCAAGTATCTCCGCGTCAACATCTTCACCGCGCGGCCCGGCATCGTGATCGGGAAAAAAGGGGCCGACATCGAGGGCCTGCGCACGGCCGTGGAAGCCATGACCAACCGCAAGACCACCGTCAACGTGATGGAGATCAAGCGGCCCGA
>JACQPF010000171.1 GCA_016207625.1 Elusimicrobiota bacterium
GTATCCGGCGGTGGGCACGGTCGTCACGTCATCCAACTCCTTGGCGCCCAAATCCTGGGCGCCTTCGTAAGCAATCAACCCATCCTTCACGGATTCCGCGTCATCGTGGTTCCAATAGATGTCGGAATCCTCCCCCATATCGGCGGCACGCCCCTGAGAGAAATCATAGGTGGAGCCCACCGGACCGACGGAATACTCGTTGGGAAGGGTGGACCTTGTTTTGGGCAGGTTGGGGCGCGTCGGTGTTGTGGTCGTGGAGGTCGCGGCGGACCCCAGGCCTGTGCCAGACAAGGGGTCCTGGCTGTCGGAGAGGGAGACAAAGAGGTTGTCGCGCTTCATGGCCAGAAGCTTTTGGGTGGCCCGGTCAAACACGAAGGTGGTGTTGCCGGATTGGCGCGCCTGCTGGGACGACGCGGTCCCCACGAGGGTCCGCTCCCAGTGGGTGTCGAGCACAACCCGCGGGCCCTGCACGCGGGAGGTGTCCGTCACCACGAAGAGCCGCAAGGTGTTGACCGCATCGAAGAACCGGCGCAGTTGATCGCGAAGGAGGTCTTCCCCGCCGTAGAAATCCGGCGAGACGTTGG
Organism: Elusimicrobiota bacterium; assembly: GCA_016207625.1. Taxonomy (GTDB): domain Bacteria; phylum Elusimicrobiota; class Elusimicrobia; order FEN-1173; family FEN-1173; genus JACQPF01. The sequence continues at coordinate 585 of JACQPF010000171.1, forward strand.
CCATGAAGCCGGGCACGTCCTTCCTCTCGAAAGCTTGTACGAGAGTGTTGAGTGTATCGCTGGCCGAGTCCGCCGCGGGGACTGCCGTGTAGACGATCCTTAAGGGCGGGAAGTCTTCACTGGGGGAAACGCCGCCGTCTGGGTTAAGGAGGCGGAACGCCACTCGGCTTTCTCCGGAAGGAGGCGCCCAGCGGTGCTCCCAAGGGGAACGAAGGGCGGAGCCGTCGAAGAGCGGGACGTCCTGCCAGGAAGCGCCGCCGTCGGAGCTGAACTGAAGCCGCGTGGGGCCTCCGCCGCGGTCGAAAGAAACGCCGATGCGGCCCGCGGCATAGCCCGTGAAGCGCACGGCGCCGTTGTCCAGGTCCTCCGGCGAAAGTGTGAGCACGCCGTCCACATCGTTCCAGTTCCGCCCGGCCGCGCGAAGGCGGCGAAGCAGGGGCAGGGCCTCTTTTTCATTTCTGAAGTAGACCCCGGCGCCGTTGCCCGCCTGCGGGTAAGGCTCAACGGAACCGTCGGCCGAGGCTCCTTTCATGCGGATCCAATACAATCCATGGTCCTCGGGCTTAAAGCGGAACACCACTTTCCCCGACTGGACCCGGGCGGCGTGGGGATAGGTTTTCCCCGCGTCCAGGCTCACCATCACGCCCGAGACCCCCTTCGATTCCGGACGGACATCCGCTTCCACCACAAGCTCTCCGTTCACCAAATCCAATTGATTGAATTTCACGGGCTCCCGCATGCCCACGTCGGGGAAACTGCGGCCCTGGACGGTGAGGTTGTCCAGAGGGACCCGGCGGGCGTGGGCTTCCTTCTGGGCGCTGTCCCATTTTTCGTCAAAGGCCTTTCGAAACGCTTCGTTCGCGTTCACGAGGGCGGGCGAGGAAAACGGGAGGTTGGGCATGTTCGTCCCCCAAAAGAGGGCGTATTTGGCGAGTCCCTCGGACAGCCGCCGCGGGAAAAGGGGGTTGCCCCGGGAGTCGTAATCCGGCGACCAACCGACGGACCCGGTGAGGAACGCCACCGCTTCTTTTTCGCGTTTTTCACATTCCCCCAGCCGCTTTTCCATCATCTGCTTTTTGCGGATGAGAGGCTCCAGGCCCTGCGCCGCCCGCATCCAGGCGTCGGTAGAGCTGTCGTCCCCAACCCCTTGAATGCGCATCAGGCTCGACCCCGCGATGGCTTCCAGGACGGGCAGGTTTTTCGCGCGATAGGTTTTCTCAAGGTCCTTGTATTCCCGGCTGGGCAGTAAGTCCGGCTTGGAACGGAGAACCTCCAAGCTTTTTTCATGGCGGGCGAGCCCCTCGTGCCGGTGATCCAATTTGAGGTCCAGCACGAATTGAATTTCCTTCTCGACCGTTTTCAGGCGATCGCGCTCGCTCTGGACGGTTTCCTTATAAAAAAAATCGTCCCTCAACTCGGAGAACTGATACCCCGGCTCCACGCCGCTTCCGAGGGCATTGATGTTTTCGCGATAAACGAGGGCCGGGCGGCCTTCCAGACGCTGGCCCGGAGAACCGTACCAATACAGGGCCCGTTTCAGCCGTGCGTCGTGGGGAAGAACGTGTTTTTCCAGGATGGCCTTGAGGTAGCGGGATGTGATCTGGCCGCCGGGCTCTTTGTTCTCGACCGAACATTGCGTCAGCGGGCCGCCTTCCTCAACCGCCAGCCGGAACGCCGCGATAATGATTTCGTTGGTTTCGATTTGCCGCTTGACCTCCGCGGACTCGCGGGCGGCCATGTTGCGCTTGCGCAGGAGCTCCCCGAGGACGGCCGGCGACGACCGGCCCTTGGCGGATAAGAGCTCGCGCCCGTCGGAAGCGGCCTGCTCCTCTTCTTCAAACCGGGGGAGCCGGGCGCCGACGTACTCGGCCAGGGACTGGTTTTTCAAGTAGGCGGCGGCATAGGCTTTTTTCACCGAGTCCAGAGTCCCCTCATAGGCCTCGAGCGCCTCTTTGAAAGGGCCGGACTGCGCTTGGAGGAACTGAATGTGATCGTTGATGACGTTGATCCCCTGGAGGATGCCTTCCCGCGCGGCCTTCATCTCCTCCAGAGGGATGAAGGTCTTTTGCTCGGCGTAAGAGGTGCGGGCGCTTTCTTCGGCGATAATTTTGCGCGCGGTCGGGCTGAAACGGCGGAACAGATCGGACTCGCCGAACCAGGAGGGGATTTTCGCCAAGTTGTTTTCCCCTTCCTCGATCACAACCTTATAATAAGCGGACGGCCGTTTCGCCTCCTGGAAAGGTTTCAGGATCTCTTTCAGGACGTCCACCGTTTCCCGTGCGCGGGAAGAGACGGTTCCGTCGAGACGGTCCATCTGGGCCGCGAAGCTCGCCTGCCGAGACTTCAGGAGGGCCTCCATCCGCTTCCTCTCTTCGGGTTCAAGACGGCCCACCCGATCCGCAAACTGTTTGGATAAAGCGCTGCCGGAATCGCGGACGGTTTTTAGGGTGTCGCGGCATTCCCGGCCGGGCATCTCGCTGGCGAACAATTTATTGACGGCCTCTTCTGCCGCGGACAAAAGCGGGGAGAAGTCCGGCTCCACGGGGGCATCGGGCGGAGCCTGCTCCACTTTAATGACCGCCACAAGGGCTTTCTGCTCCGCGGTGAGCGATGCGGCGGAGGGCGGGGGGCCGGGAGGCCGTTGATCGGTCGGGGTGGCTTTTGCGGCGGTGGTTTTGGTGTTTGTCTTGTCCGGCTCCGAAGCCACCGTGGGCCGGACGATGCGATCGACCCCTTTCTTCTTGATCTCCGCCGCATAGGAACCCTCTTTGATCATGCGGACCACGCCCTTGGGCGTGGGCTGCACGCCCGCCGCTTCAAGGAGTTGCACGGCCCAATGGGATTTCTTCTCGGCCTGCTGGCGCGCCGTGCGGAAGGTGGCGAGGGTGTCGTCGCGCACCTTCTTTTTCGCCTGGTCGTAGGATTCTTTCTTGCGCAGGTCCACGAGGCGGTGGAGGAACTGTTTGTGCATCTCCTGCTCGAGGCCTCCGCCGGCGCGGTCCGTGTAGAACCCTCCGCCGCTGATCCAGTTGGACATGAACTCGTTGTAGCGCACCACCATGATCTTGGACTCTTCGGCGGTGAGAACGGCCCTGTAGAATTCCTCCATTTTATTGTCGCGGGCCCACTGGATAAAATATTCGGTGCCGGAATGGGCGACTTCGCTGGCGAGGGTCAGGGCGCCGATGGGCCCTGTCAAATGGGGCATGACTTTCTTGAGGAAGGAGAGCGCGACGTTGTCGGGGGAGAGGTTCCCAAAGGCGTCCGAGAGGATGGCCTCCGCGTCGCCTGCCGCGGCGCGCTCGAGGTATTGGGCCACTTTCTCCGGGTCCGTGAAACTTTCCGCCGAGGCATGGAGCTCCTCTTCAAGGACTTCTTTCAAGATGTCCGTCGTGACGCCGGCGCGCGCGGAAGGCGCCGGCCAAAGCAAGGCCGCCGCAAGGACCATCACTCCAAGCCGTTTCGTTCGATTCATTTTGACTCTCCTTACTCTTAAAACTTTGAGCGCACGGAAACGTTGTACAGGTTTTCCGTGACGTCCCGCACCGTGAGGGAAGATCCCAAATAGTTCAAGCCTTTCCGGACCCACTCGACGGAGGTCTCGGTGCGCGCGCCGAAGACCTGCCGCGGGCTTTTCCACGTCAGGCGCGCGGCACTTTGATTTTGATTGGACGAAGCGCGGTTCGCCACTTCCGTGTCGAAACCCGAAAAACGGTGGGAAAGATCGATGGACGCCGTCGGGCCCAAGGCATAGAAGAACCCGCCGCCGACGTTCAGGGTGCTGTCCGTCTGGCCGGTGGGGACCGTTTCGTCGGAAATGAAGTTTGATTCCAGGCGCAGAACGGGGGAGGACGTCGGCTCTCCCAGAGCCAAAGAGACGGCGGCTTGCCCGAGATTGAGGCGGTGGTCCTGCCCGGCGGCCGTCTTGTTGTCTTGATTCCTGTGCTCGCCACCGAGCGACCAGGACAGCCGGTCCCCCCGCCGCTGGAAGCGCGCGAGGTAGCTCGTGTTGGTTTCGTCAACGGCCCGGTCGTCCCGGCGGCGCGTCTCAGACCGGGCGGTGAGGCCCGCTTGCAGGCGGTCCGATACGTCCCATTCCCAGCCCGCCTCGGGGGTTTTCACGCGCGTTGCGGAAACCTTCTGTCCCTTCAAATTGTCGCGCCGTTGTCCATAGGAAAGCTCCAGGCGCATCTTGGGATGAATCGCTGGACCACGGAGACTGGCCTTAGACTGTTCCGAATCCGCCGCGGCCGAGCCGACCAGGGACTCGAACTTCGGGTTCGCGCGGTAATAACGTCCGCGAACGGTCCATTGAAAATATTTAAAAGTGTTCTCGACGCGGAAGGCGCTGTCCGTTTCATCCTTCGTCACGCGGGCGCGCGTTCCGTCATAGTTCCGGCGGCTGGAGGCGGCTTCGCCGCGCAGGGACCACCAGCGGGCGAGTGGCCAGTCCAGGTCAGCCCCATACACGTCGTTCCGGCGCGAGACCAGGGCGGTGGCGGTGGAGAGCGAGCCTGTGTCGTCCCAGGCGGAAACGTAACTGGCGCCCACCTGAAGGCCGTTGGCCAAACTCTGCGACAAGCGGCCCGTCCAAGCGTATTGCTTGAAATCGTTTCCGGGCGCGCCCCAGAGGCGCTCCCAGTTGGCGGCCGTGGACCCGGCGGAAAACTCCGCGGTCAGATCCTCTCCCGCGGGCAAACGTCTCATGAGCTGTCCGCCCCTCAGGCCTTGGGTGAGGATGAATTCGGGGTATTCCGGCGCCACGTCGCCCAGGGTCCCTTCCCAACCGGGAGATTTCCAGCCGGCCGAGAACCGCTGCAACGCCCATTTCTTGGGTTCGATCGCCTTGTCGTCCGCGGCTCGCCCGCGGAAATTAAAGAAGGTGGATGTCTGCCGGCCCGATTGAAAACGCCCGTTCAGGGCCAGTTCTTCGATTATGGATTCGTTGCGCTTGCGGAAGGCCTGCGAACGGTCGCCTGTCACGGAATTCTGCCGATACTCGAATAGGTTTTCTCCTTGAATGGCGCCCCACAGGCGGGAAGGAACGAAAAAAAGGGCCGACGCCGTCAGCAGGGCGGGAGCCAGAGGCAAGAAAAACGATCTTTGATGCAAATCGGATCGAGGCATTATCTAGAACAACGGTGACGATACACGGAGGTATTATACTACACGGGGGAGAATTTAAAACATGTTCAGGCTGTTAACAAAAAGGGCCTCGCTCCTTGTGAGAGAAAGGCCCTTCTTGTGAGTTCGTAGTAAATTGGTGGAGCTGATCGGGATCGAACCGACGGCCTCGTCCTTGCGAAGGACGCGCTCTCCCAGCTGAGCTACAGCCCCAAACTTCCCTTTATAACTTGGCAGTCCCGACGGTTTATGTCGGGACAACCCCAACGCTAAATAGTTGTATGGATTATAGCAAATTTCCCCAGCCGCGCGATTTCCATGGATTTGCGGCGTTTTTGACAGCGTCTTTGTGCCCTTTTTCACATGGCGCTGACACGATAAACCGAGCCATGCAACTTTTGTGCAACTCGCCGGTTTTCCACTTGTATATCTTTCGCCCGAGGGCTATATGAGGTGTGCGTTCTTAAAAGATTTGACAATTAATTGCATGGCCCCGGGCCCTCTGACCCGGTAATCTTGTAGTGAATTTGAAACCAAAACAGTTCCGGGAGGATCCCATGGTTTTAACCGCTTCAGCTTTATTGAGGGAGGCCGGCCGCTTTCTGTGCCGGCACATGGCGCCGTTAGGATTCGGAGCGCTCGCTCTATTTATTCTGGCATCATCGCTGAGCGCCGCCACGACGTTCACGGTGCGCGTTTCAGGCTCGGGCTGCGCCAGCGGCGCCCAGGTGATGGCGGTTTCCCACGGCAATCAGGGACCCGACCCGGCGAAAACGCGCGTGACGACGGCGAACAGCGCCGGCGTGGCCACGTTCGCGGACCTCACGGACGGCTCCCAATATCAATTCGCGGCCACCAACTCCGGCTGCTCTCCTTCACTGCGCGATCAAATGATGGACTACAACAACTTCCCCACCGACGTCACGTCCGGTGGAAGCAAGGACATCGCGCTGACGAGCGGCGGGACCGGCGCCACGGCGGTGGTGAACCTGATCCTGCCGGCGGGCGGCTTTCCGAAACTTGTGATGGGCGGTTGCCGGCTCGGCATGAACAACGAAGATGTGGGGTTCGGCATGGCTTCGATCACCGCGGCCAACGGAGAAAGCATTACATTTTACAACCTCCCTCCGGCCGAAGCCAACACGTATAACTGCGGCGTATTTTCGCCGTCGGACAATAGAGGCGGCGGATTGATGGTCGACGTCGCGCTGACTGCAGGTCAATCCACGACCTTGGCAAACGCCATCAACCTGAACACGTCCTACGCCCCTCCCTCGGCCGTCGAAGACCAGGCCAGCCGCGACGGGCTTCGTTCCGGCGAAGGGTCTCCTCCCAACCTGGCCGTCGTCGTCACCCGGCAGGACACCGGCAACCCCGTGCGCGGGGCGCAGCTCAAGCTGAAGACCACCACCAGCGGTGGCCCTCAATTCTTTTCCATGACGGATCCCTACGGCGTGGGCTCTTTCTATGGGCTCATGAACAGCACCACCTACTATTTAGACATCTTCTCTCCGGGCCTTGAGGGAGTGGTTTCGCGGGCGTTTTATTCCACGGACTGGATCGCTCAATCCCAAAGCACCAGCATCGCCCTCAGCACGTCCACGGGCGGAGGCGCCATCGTCGGCACTGTGAACCTCAACGGTGTCGCGGTGCCCAACGTTTGGATCAACGTGCGGCCGGACTTCCAAGGCTGGGCGGGCGCGGACACCTACGGCGGGAACTCCCCGAACCCCGGCTCGGGCTTTTACGGCGGCAATTCGTCCACCGGCGCCATCAACGTGACGAACCTCCCCGCCGGCAACTATGAGTTGGAAGTGGGCTCGCCCTTCTCCAACCAGCCGACCCAATACAACGTCGGCGCTGACGGCCAGAGGAACACTTCGGACGACATCCGGTTGACCATCAGTTCCACCAGCGTTTTCTTGACCTACAGCAGCAGCGGCACCCTTCTCTCCTCCGGCACGGCCATCACGGTCACCATGAAAGTGGACACGACCACGGCCAACGGATCCATCACCGGGTCGTTGGTGTTCCCCGAATCCGTCAACCTGGCCGCCGAGCCGATCGTGATCGTGGCCCATGAGGAGTTCGGCAATACGCCGGGCCAACAGCCCAAGGCGGGGTTCGCCGTGGTGAACGGCACCGGCCAAACCCAAACCTACACCGTCTCGGTGCCGGCGGGTGTGAAATATTATGTGGAGTTCAGGGGAAGCGGCTACGGCCCCATCGACTTGATGAACAACTTCGCGGACCTCACGTCCCAAACGTCCGTTGCACTGCCGGCGGTTAAATTCGTGCGCGCGGGCACCGTCAACGTAAAGGTGTTCGGTCCGAACGGGTCCCGCTGGCTGCCCAAAACCATGCCGGAACCGGGGGATAATTTCACAAGCCCGGGGGACTTCGACAAAAACTTCTGCGGCGGCAACCTCAACGCCGACGGGCTCAGTGTGCGCGCTTGGTCCTGGGGCCAGATCGACCAGAACGGAGAAGCCACTCTCCAGGGCGTGCCGGAAGGCATGTATACGCTTCGTTTCGGCACCTGGGGCCAGGGATGCAGCGTGGCCGACACCCGGTTGGACGGCGTTTTGGTGACCGCCGGCACCACCACGGTCGTGAACATGAACTTGAAGAAGGGCATCCCCATGCAAGCGACCCATTCCGGGACGCTTCCAACCGAATTGAAGCCTCACCCTCTGCGTTGGGAGCCCGGCACAGAGATCACGATGGAGGGCAACCTTCTCGGTTTCCCCAAGGGCGTGGCCTACAACTTCGACATGCTGCGCCGATTCCATGGGCGAAGCGGAGACGTGGCCCCGATCAGCTTCAAATACAAGACCATCCGAACGCGGACGGGCCAGGAGGCCGTGGTTTGGACCAGCATGATGGGCTGGGACAGCGCCCCCAAAGTGGCTCCAGGTGAATACAACTTCCTGATCCTCGCCGAAGGACGGCCGGGAGCCCCCCCTCTGGGAAGAGAACGTGATCCGAGTTATGACCCCGGGCACATGTACTTCCGCGTCTTGGGCTCCACCACCTCGCTTGTCGACACGAGCAAACAGACCACGGTCAGCACCATTTACGGCTCTACGGTCGTGGCCGTTACGGTCCCCGTGAACTACAAAACCGACGGAGGCAAGGTGTCCGGTCAGTTCAAGGGCACCCGCGTCTTCACCAAAGAAGACATCAACAACATGGGCGGGGACTTCGACAAGTTCCTAGGCTATGTTCCCATGTGCGCCCTCTACGATAA
>JACQPF010000004.1 GCA_016207625.1 Elusimicrobiota bacterium
ATCGCGAACCCGAACTGCTCAACCATCCAGATGGCGCTCGTCCTCAAGCCTTTTTACCAGAAGTGCGGGATCAACAGGATTATCGTCTCCACCTACCAGGCGGTTTCCGGCGCGGGCGGGAAAGCCATCGATGAGCTGAAACGGCAGGCCGATTTGGTCCTCAAGGGGCAGAAAGTGACGGACTTCGGCGGGTTCCCCGACCGGATCGCCTTCAACGTCCTCGCCAACAATTGGAAGATCGAGGAGGAAGGATACTCGAACGAGGAATGGAAAGTGATCAAAGAGACGCACAAAATATTGGACCCCTCCATTCAAATGGCCGTCACCACGGTGCGCGTGCCCACCTTCATCGGGCACGGCGAGTCCGTATGGATTGAGACGGAAAAGCCCATCACGCCGGAGGCCGCGCGGGACGTGCTCTCCCGGGCGCCGGGCGTGCGCGTGGTGGACGAGGGATCGCCTTTGGACGGCGCCACGTGCCCCATGCCCGCGTATGCCGCTGGGCGGATGGAAACCCTGGTGGGACGCATCCGGCGGGACCTCTTCAGCAAGAACGCCCTGGCTTTCTGGGTGGTGGGGGACAACCTTTGGAAAGGCGCCGCGCTGAACGCCGTGCAGATCGCCGAAACCCTGGCCCAGAAAGGATGGCTGAAGCCGTCCTGAAGCTCCCCGCTGTCTATCGTCTTTTGATCGAGTATGACGGCACGCGTTTTTTCGGCTGGCAGATCCAGCCGGGAAGGCGCACGGTTCAAGGAGAGATTGAAAAAGCCCTTCGGCCGCTTTTTGGGCGTCGCGTTCCCATCGTGGGCGCGGCCCGCACGGACACGGGCGTTCATGCCCGGGGGCAAGTGGCGAGTTTCCGCGCGCCGCGCTCCTTCCGGGGCGATCTCCGGGCGGCTTTGAACGCCCACTTGCCCGGCGACGTGGCGGTCCTGTCCGCAGAAAAAGTCCCCTCCTCGTTTCATGCGCAAAAAGAGGCCCTGGCCAAAACCTATCGATATCAAATCATCAACCGGCCGGTTCGTCCCGCGCTTGAGGCCGCTCGGGCCGGGTGGGTGGCCCGGAAGCTGAACGTATCCCGCATGAGGCGGGAGGCCGGTAAATTCCTGGGGCGGCATGATTTCTCGGCCTTCGCCGGGAAAGCGTCTCGGGGTCTTTCGCCATACTGTCGTGTGACCGAACTGCATATCAGAAAGAACGGAGAATCCGTCGTCGTCGAGATCACGGCGGACCGTTTTTTACATCACATGGTCCGCCGGATCGCCGGGCATTTTGTTCAGGCGGGCTTGAAACATGAAAACGGCCCCCACCCCAAAACGATGGAGGCGCAAGGATTGACGCTGATGAGCGTCACGTATCCCGGTCCAACGTAAGCGAAGGCAATTACTTTTTCTTCCAGATTCCCTTCTCCTCCACCCAACCGTACCGCGCCTTGCCATCCTCCTTGTGAATGGAGACCTCTGTGGCTTGCAAGGAGGCCGCGTCCGCTCCCTTCATGAAGACGTCGAGGTCATACGCTTTGCCTTCCGGCGTCTTGAAGTCGGCGCAGGCGAAGTAGGTGTCATCGCTCACCTTGGACAAACGGTCCTTATGGACTTTGTCGAGGGTCAACGGCAGGGCTTTTTTCGCGACGGGGTCATACAGCAGGAAGTGGCCGCCCTTGAGCGCGGAATCCTTTTGAACGTAATCGGTGATCGCTTTGGCCAAGTCCTCCATGGTCACAGAAGAGGCGGAGGACGTTTTCCCCGTTTTTGACGGATGCTCATGGCCGGATCCGCTCGGATGCTCGTGGGGATGCTCTCCCGCTCGCAGCAGGCCCGTTCCCGCCAACATCACAGACATCGCCAACGTCATTAATTTCATTTCATGAACCTCCTTGTATTTATGATTTCAAATCCTGATAGCGGCGTTCCCATTCAAAACCGTCATAGGGCCGGCCGTCGATCTCCATATAGGGTTTCATGAGATAGTTCAATCGGGGCCCGTTTTGAGGAGGCGAGAGTTTGATCTCCCGGCCCAGGCAGAGCCGGATTCTGTTTTCGTCCAGGTGCCCGAAATAATAACCGGCTTTGTCCGGATGCTTCCAGGCCTCGGAAATGTCCACGGGGATCCACCCTGTCCTTTCCAAATGGAACTCGGCCCAGCAATGGTAGGCCGCACCCAAAACGCCCGCCCGTTCCTTCGGCAGAAGCACGCCCATGACGAACCGCGTGGGTATGCCCTCTGCCAGGCAAAGCGCCATGAAGAGCGAGTGAAAGTCCGTGCAGTTTCCTTTTCCGATGCGGCAGGCGTACGCCGCGTCGCCCCGGCCCCATCCTTCGCCGGACTTGTCGTAGGCCATGTGAGAGAGGACGTATTCATAAAGGGAGCGGGCCTTCTCCCGCGGGTCCGTCAGGGAGCCCGCTTGTTTTTGGGCGATGGCCCGGATCTCGTCGGTGACCACCACCAACCCCCTCGGTTCCGAGAACAGGCGTGAGGGCGGGGTTCCCCCGCCGGACGGGTTCCGCTGTTCTTTCCGCTCGATCTCGAACCGGACGACCAGTTCGACGGCATCGTCCGCCGGGCGGGTCACATCCAAATAGAGGAACGTATTGCCGAACTCCGGGTCCCGCTCCAGGCGATGGGGCCAAGGGGAGCGAACCTCGATCACACGGGCGGATTGGTTCGCCTCCTCCGCGGGACAAGGGATCCAAAGGCGAGCGTGTTGGGATCCCGGCGGGAGGGAAACGCGGAGGACCTCCGTCAATTCCAGATCCCTGTGTTTGGAACCGGCGAGCGACGCGGCCCAGAGGGAAATCCCTAAAACGACCGAGGCGGCGAGTGTCGCAAAAAGGGAACCCCATTGTTTTTTTAATAGAATACCCATGAACGATATCCCCTTTTGCGCGAATGTCCCATCCTTAACCAACAAAAAACCCTTCCGGGGGGAAGGGCTTTTTGCTCAATGGAGGTGATGTCGGCTATTGTTCCATCATGGCCGTCCAGTTGGTCTTGGATTTCTTGCCATTGGTTTTCGTATGGGTATAGTTGCCGGTCATCGTTGACGCTTCGACAGTCCCTTGCCAATCCATGATTTCGCCCTTCGTGTTTTTTTGGGAGGCTGTCCAGGTGATCTTGTCCCCGTCCAACCTTGATTGGTAAGGGCCGGTTTTAAAACCATAAGGGATGCAAGCTTCCGATGTGAATTGGCCGGTTTGAAATTTCAGGGTGTCCGCGTCTTTTGAGCCCTCTTCGCCAATTTGCCAAGTTGTCCCATCCAATTCTCCGGCCGCAAAGAGGGTGGACGGCAGGACGACGAAGCTGAGCAGGCAGAGAGTGATCGTAGCCCATTTACTCATCTAAAACCACCTCCTGGTTTGAATTTGACACTGCTTCTATTGTACTAAAATCCGTATCGGTTTCTAATATAAGGGTGAAGCTTCAATGAAGAGAAGGACGTCCTTGGCGACGAATTCCTCCCGGTCGATTCGGAATCCTGAAGCCACGAGATGATTTTTGGTTTGCCGGTCGAACCGGGCTCCGTAGAGAAACTCCACCAGAGGCGACAGCATCCTCATCCAAAACCGTCTCCAGGGATTCTTCGAATAGACATACTCCAAGAGCCTCAACCGGCCCTCCGGTTTGAGGACCCGCCGCACTTCTCTCAGCACCGCCGGCTGTCTGTCGTCGGGCAAGACGCAGAAGAGGAACGTGCTGACGCAGGCGTCCACGCTGCGGTCCGGAAGCGGCAGCCGCGAGGCGTCCGCCTCCACGCATTTCGCGTCCCGGCCGTTCTCCCGTATTCTCTCTTGCGCTTTCTTCAGCATGGCCGGGCTTAGGTCGACGGTGTACACAAATGACTTGTCCGGGTAACAGGCGACGTTGCGGCCTGTTCCGGCTCCCAAGTCCAACAACGTGCCGTGGAGATTCCGCCAGAGTTTGGGACGCACAAGGCGATACCGGAAGAATTCGAAAGGCCAATCCAGGATGTCGTAGTAGCGGCTTGCCCTTTGATAAAGACGTTTCAAGTCGGTCATGGTTTTGTCCCCCATCAGCATACCATTTTTTCATCGTCGGCCTTGACACGGAAAAGCCTGCGTTGTATACTCGATACGAAGAAGCTCAATAATACTGGATGGTAATGAATGGCACAAGAAGGAAAACGCGAATATAAAGAAGTGATGGACATCAAAGGCCTGTCCGGTTATTTGGGTATTGGAAAATCCAAAATCTACAGCCTTATCCGTCAACGAAAAATTCCCGCTTCCCGCATCGGCCGTCAATACCGTTTTTCAAAAGAAGTCATTGATTCTTGGCTCAGGGAAAGCCTGATCACCGCGCCCCAGGAGCCCCAAATCCCTCTTTTCGACGAGCGACATAAACCCGCGCGAGGCTCAGAGTTGTGAAGCCTCGTCGAAAATTTCTTGCATTTTCGTCAAGAAATGCTAAAGTGATTCAGGAAATCTCTTTGTGCAAGTTGATTGAACAACCCATGAAAGAGGGGAGGTGACACCAGATGGCACAAAAAGTTACGAAAGTTGGCGTGAAGCGGGAGGATGGCTTTCTCTACTTCATCGACAAACAGGGTGATGTTTCCCGGGCGAAGATGGCCCGCGGCGGAAAGAAAGGCGGCAAACCCCAGAAAGTGGCGAAAGCAGGGGTGAAGAAAGAAAAAGGCTTCCTTTATTTCCTCGACAAACAGGGAGACGTTTCTCGCGCCAAAATGGTCCGTCGTTAATTGACGGATTGACCTCTAGCGCGGGCGGGACCTTCCCTCTTGAGAACCCTGTTCCCTTCCATATTCATTATCCATGGAAAGGGAACAGGGTTTTCTATCCGCCCGCTTGCTTGACCCGGTACCCCAGCGCTTCCAACGCCGTTTGGAGACGTGCCCGATGGTCACCTTGAATTTCCAGAACGCCGCCTTTCACGGTCCCGCCCGCCCCGCATTGTTTTTGGAACGTCCTCAACAAATTCTCTTTCCCTTCCGGATGCATTTGAAG
>JACQPF010000178.1 GCA_016207625.1 Elusimicrobiota bacterium
CGTGGAAGGGCACGTCCACATCGTGGGCGGAGGCGAACAGGAGCTGGAGGTTCTCCGGGATCTCCGGAATGCCGCGGACGGATTTGTGGTTCGCGTCCACCTTCTTCCAGAGGTCCTCTTCCTTCAAGCCGAAGTAATTGTTCCGCCGGGCCACCTCGCGGAAGAGCGGGTTAACCTCGTAGAACACGTCCTTCTCGTCCGGCTTCTGGCCTTTCTTCATGGCGTCCAGCGCCTTGGCGTTGTAGCGCACGTAGGTGATGGCGAAGAACGGCTCGATCCCCGCGCCCTGCAAACCCGCCGCCAGGCCGATGGTGCCCGTGGGGGCGATGGTCGTGCGGGCGCAGTGCCTGGGGAAACGCTCTTGTCCGCGGAAGTAGGAGCCTTTCGGATCGAAGATGCTGTTCTTCCAATTGGGGAACGCTCCGCGCTCTTGCGCAAGGGCTTCGGAAGCCTCCAGAGCCTTGGTGTTGACGAAACGCATCACTTCCAGGGCCTTGTGGAGGGCGTCTTCGGAATCATAGGGGATGCCCATTTTGATCAAGGCTTCCGCCCAACCCATCACGCCCAGGCCGATGCGACGGTTGCCCTTGGACAACTGCTCGATTTCCGGCAGGGGGTAGTTGTTCACGTCGATCACGTCGTCCAGGAAGCGGATGGCGAGATGCACGATCTCTCCCAGCCGCACCCAATCCATCTCCCCGTGGGCGACGTCGCCCTTCACGAAGTTGGCCAGGTTGATGGACCCCAGGTTGCAAGGCTCGTTCGGCAAGAGCGGCTGCTCGCCGCAGGGGTTGGTGCTTTCGATCTGCCCCAGGCTCGGCGTCGGGTTGGAGTTGGAATTGTTGATGCGGTCGATCACGATGATGCCGGGATCCCCCGACTTCCAGGCGAATTCCGCCATCATATCGAAGATCTTCGCCGCGTTGACCTTCTTGCCGATGGGCTTCATGGTGCGGGGGTTCAAGAGGTCGTAGTCCTCCCCCTTTTCCACGGCCTGCATGAACTTATCGTCGATGTTCACCGAGACGTTGAAGTTCTCCATCACGCCGGACTTCGACTTCATGGAGATGAACTCCTCGATCTCCGGATGCCAATAGGGCAGGATGCCCATGTTGGCGCCGCGGCGTGTGCCGCCCTGCTTGACCACGTCGGTCATCTTGTCGAAGATCTGCATGAAGCTGATGGCGCCGGAGGCCACGCCGCGGGTGGTCTTCACTTCATCCCCCGCCGGGCGCAGCCTTTGGAACGAGAAGCCCGTGCCTCCACCGGACTTATGGATGAGCGCCTGGGCCTTCAAGGCGTTGGCGATCCCTTCCATGGAGTCTTCCACCGGCAGCACGTAGCAGGCGGACAATTGCTGAAGGTCCCGGCCGGCGTTCATCAACGTGGGCGAGTTGGGCAGGAAGTCGAAGCGGGCCAGCATATTATAGAAGCGGTCGGCCCACTCATCCACCAGCTTTTTCGCCTCCGGCGCTACCTGATGAACGGTGCGGAGGTTGTACAAATATTTGACGAAGTTTTTGTCGCGCTCGATCGAAGTGAGGATTCCCTGATGCAGGAGTCGCAAGGTCGTCGCTTGGCCGTCCCTCGTGGGCGCTTCCGAGAGCCGGACGTGCACTCCCTCCCACAGGTTCCATTGTTCCGCCTGGGGAGAGTAGAGGAGTTCCGACAAGGCCACGTTCCGGGCCACACGGTCCAGCCACACTTCCGCCGACGGATCGTCGCGCAGGTACTTGTCGTGGATCACTTTCTTTTGGTTCTCCGTGAGACGGATCGGCACCCGGGTGGAAGCGGCCGACGGTGCGGGAGGGAGCTGCGTTTGGATTGGGTTCATACCTTGTTTCCCCTTTTTGAAGTTGTTCTCATTAAAACCTTAACACGATGAAATCTGTCATCCCCCGACCTGTTGATGATGCAAGACGTGGTGGACGTTCTTCTCGTCTGTCCGGGTCCGGGCCTGTTCGCGCTGGTGGATCCGCTTCAGCTTCTTGAGTTCCCGCAGGAAGGCGTCCAGGTCGGCGAACTTCTTGTAGACGGACGCGAAACGCACGTAGGCCACGGGGTCCAGGAGGTACAGCTTCTTGAGGATGCGCTCCCCGATTTCACGGCTGGGGACTTCCAGCACGTAATCCTGGAGCTCATACTCGATTTCGGACACGAGCTTTTCGATGGTGTCGGGAGAGATGGGACGGCGGATGCAGGCCCGGCGAATCCCTTCCCGGATCTTGGTCCGGTTGAAGGGTTCCCGGCGGTTGTCGCTTTTGATGACCATGAGAGGGGTGGCTTCCACGCGCTCATAAGTCGTGAAGCGCTTCCCGCAATTGACGCACAACCGGCGACGGCGAATGACCGTTGCCGACTCAAGCGGTCTTGAGTCAATCACACGGTCTTCGGGATGGTCACAGGAAGGGCATCTCATCGGTCTTTTCCTACCATAGATTGTGGTTTCCCCTCTATCTCTCCACAACAGGTTGATGTTTCCCCTTAGAGGCAGGCACATCAACATCGTGGACAATTGCATTCTACACCACAACATATAGTGTGTCAAGAAAATTTTCTTCGACGGAAAAAGGAGGGTTTTAAAGCGCTTTAATCAAGTTTCCGTGCAGCGTAATTCACCCGCATTTGGGCTTTGGGCTGGTGGCATCCCGTCCAGGGACGCTCACCAGCAGTTCGCTCGACGAAGAGGCCCTCCCCCGGTCCTCTTCGACGCCCTGGCCGGGATGCCACCAGCCCAAAGCCGGGATTTTCCCGAAAACATTGGGCGGACGGACGGGGGTGCTTTGTCCGGGGCGTCGAAGGGCCGATTTTTCAGCGAAAATCGGTCCTTCGTCGAGCGAGGAGCCTCCGGCGACGAGCGACCCAGACAGAGCACCCCCGTCCGGCCGCCCCAGCGGAGCGGGAAACATCGCTCGACAAACGACTCAACTGGTCTTGTGCAGTTCCTGCAGGGAGTGGATTTGCCAGGGCCTCTGTCGGGACTCGTGGAGACCCTCGATCACCGCCCGCGCGGCGGACAAAGTGGTCACGATGGGCACGTTGTAGAGGAGAGACGCGCGGCGGATGTGGAAACCGTCGGAACGGGCGCGCCGGCCGTCGGGCGTGTTGACGACCAGAGCCACCTGCTTGTTCTTGATCACGTCCAGCACGTTGGGGCGGCCTTCGGCGATCTTTCGCACCGCCTCTATGGCCAGCCCCTCGGACGACAGGTAACGCGACGTCCCCTCGGTGCCCATCAGGGAATAGCCCATGTCCAAGAACGCCCGGGCCACGGAGAGGGCTTGCGGGCGGTCGCGTTCCCTCAAGCTGAAGAGGATGGTGCCTTTCTTGGGAAGCGCCGAGCCGACGGCGGCCTGGGACTTCGCGAAGGCCAGGCCGTAGCCCGCGTCGATCCCCATCACCTCGCCCGTCGAGCGCATTTCGGGGCCGAGCACGGCGTCCACCTCGGGGAAGCGCAGCCAGGGGAACACCACTTCCTTCACGGCATACCAGGGTTTCTGGTGCCGGATCATCTTCTCCCAAGGCTTCAGGCACTCACGAAGAGGGACTCCCACCGTCACCTTGGCCGCCACTTTGGCCAGCGGCACGCCCGTCGCTTTGGAGACGAAGGGGACCGTGCGGCTCGCCCGGGGGTTGGCTTCCAGCACATACACCACGCCGTCCCGGACCGCGTATTGGATGTTCAGCAACCCCTTCACGCGAAGGTTCCGGGCCAGCTGTTTCGTGTAGGCCTCCAGGTCCTCAAGCACCTTCGGTTCCAGGCTGAAGGGCGGGAGGACGCAAGCCGAGTCGCCGGAATGGATGCCGGCTTCCTCGATGTGCTCCATGATGCCGCCGATATAGATGTCCCGTCCGTCGGATATGGCGTCCACGTCCACCTCTTTGGCGTCCTCCAGGGACCGGTCCAAAAGGATGGGCAGCCCCGCCCCGGACTCCAGCGCCCGGCGCATGTAGTCGGCCAGGTGCGCGTCGTCGTACACCACTTCCATGGCCCGGCCGCCCAAGACGTAAGAGGGGCGGACCATGACGGGGTATCCCAGTTTCGCGGCCACTTTTTCGGCTTCCTTGTACGTGCGCGCCACCCCGTGGGCGGGATGAGGGATTTTCAGTTTGTTCAGCAGGTCTCCGAAACGCTCCCGGTCCTCCGCCAAGTCGATGGAATCGGCCGAGGTCCCGAGGATCTTGACGCCCGCCGCCAGGAGCGGCTTGGCCAGGTTCAACGGCGTTTGCCCGCCGAACTGCACGATGCAGCCCATGGCTTTCACCCGGTTGACGACGTGGAGAACGTCCTCCAAAGTCAAGGGCTCGAAGAACAACTGGTCGGAGGTGTCGTAGTCGGTGGAGACCGTCTCCGGGTTGCAATTGACCATGACGGTCTCGAAGCCCGCCTCCGCCAGCGCCCAGGCGGCGTGCACGCAGCAATAGTCGAACTCGATCCCCTGGCCGATGCGGTTGGGGCCGCCGCCCAGCACCGCCACGCGCTTCTTTTTCCCGCGGGGGATGGACTCGTCTTCCTCTTCATACGTGGAGTAGAAATAGGGGGTATCGGCCGGGAACTCCGCGGCGCAGGTGTCCACCCTTTTATAGGTCGGGAGGAGTTTCGCGCGCTTCCTTCGCTTGCGCACCTCTTCCTCCGTGAACCCGGTGAGGAAGGCGATTTGTTTGTCGGAGAAGCCGTCCCGTTTCGCCCGGCGGAGCAGGTCATAACCGATTTTCTTGCCCGCATCGCGGATTTCCTTCTCCAGTTCGCAGATCATGAGGATTTGCGTGACGAACCATGGGTCGATGGAAGAGATGCGGCAGATCTCCTCCACCGGCATCCCGAGCCTGAGGGCATGCCGCAAATAAAAAAGCCGGTCGGAGTTGGGAACGCGCAGCTTCTCCTCGATCTCTTCGAAGAGAGTGGGGAGCTCGCCGGGGGATTTCCCGCCTTCCACCTCTTTCAAGGCCGCGTCCACCTGGGGCTCGATGTCTTTTCCGTCGGCGCCCAAACCGGCCCGCCCGATCTCCAGCCCCCGCAGGGCTTTCTGCAGCGATTCGCGGAACGTGCGGCCGATGGCCATCACCTCGCCCACGGACTTCATGCTGGTGTTGAGGGTTTGATCCGCCTCCGTGAATTTCTCGAAGGCAAAACGGGGGACCTTGGTCACCACGTAGTCGATCACCGGCTCAAAGCAAGCCGGCGTTTTCTTGGTGATGTCGTTGGGGATCTCATCCAGCCGGTAGCCCACGGCCAGGAGCGCGGACATCTTGGCGATGTGGAACCCCGTGGCCTTGGAGGCCAGCGCGGAGGAACGTGACACGCGAGGGTTCATCTCGATGATCACGATCCTGCCCGTCTGGGGGTCCAGGGCGAACTGGACGTTGGAACCGCCCGTCTCCACGCCGA
>JACQPF010000179.1 GCA_016207625.1 Elusimicrobiota bacterium
CTTAAGGACAGCCAGGGACTTGGCGATCATGATGGCGCCCCGAACCGTGGGAGGGAACTCGCAAGCGTCCGCTTCCCGCAATCCATGGAGGACTTTGACGATTTTCATCACGTCCGGTTTCGGCAGTTGGGACTTGGCCTCGACGATGGCGATCTCCGTCTCCAAATCGAAGTCGCTCAAGTCCATGGTGATCATGCGGTCCCGCAAGGCGTCCTGGCTGCGGTACACGCCGGCGTATTCCTCCGGGTTCGAGGTGAAAATGGCTCGGAATTCGGGGTGAACGGTCATGTGGCTTTCCCCGCCGTCCCCGCGGCCCACGGGGAAATCCAGGATCTTCTCCTGGAGGATGGAAAGGAATATATTGTTGGCCTCGGGCCGGGACCGGGTGAACTCGTCGTAGACCAGGGTGAGGCCGTGCCGGCAGGCCACGGTGAGCCGGCTGTCCACCCAGTGCTTGTTCATGTTCTCCTCCACCTTCAGCACCCGGGAGACGAACCGGTCCACGACTTTGCGTCTGTGGTAGCCGTGTTCTCCTCCCACCAGGTCTGAGGTTGTGTATTCCTCATCGCCCCGGATCAGCACCACCGGCCGGCCGATCCGGCCGGCCACGTGCAAGGCCAGGGTGGTTTTCCCGGTGCCGGCGCCGCCGCGGAAGTGGACGGGGAAACCGGCTTCCAAATACCCCAAGGACCGGTTGGTGAGGTCCTGCACGAAAGGGGTCTCCACGAAATGAGCCATCGGCTGCGGTTCGACAACTCCACTGACTTCTTCAATCATATCCAAACCTCCTGACGCAAAAACCATTTTCAAGGAACGGCCCCGGCTCACTCAAGGCCGAGGCCCTTTGCTGAGCGGCTGCTCACGTTCTAAAATTTCACGGCAGGACGCTGAGCGTGGCCTTCAGGTCCTTGGCCTTGACCGAATCGCCGTTGGTGAGGAGTTCCCCCATGGTTTGGAGAAGCTTCTCATGGTCCCTTTGGAAACAGGACAGGAGCGACTTCACTTCCTCCTCCCGCTTCTCGCGCGTCTCCCGGATCCGTCCCAGGAGGACCTGCAAGGACCCGCTTCCGCCGCCGGAGGAAGATTTCAAGGCCTGCTTCAGGTCCCCGGCCAAGGCCCTCTGCTCAGCCAAGTAACCTCGGACGTTTTCCTGGACCGTCTTCTCCTGGACCTCCTGCCGGCCGATGGCCTTCTGGATCAGGGAATCGAAATCCCGCCGCCTGAGGGACGCGCTGCGGGCGAAGGTCTCCCGCAGCTTGACCCTCATCTGTTCCCTTTGTTGGCGGAAGGCGTCGAGCATCTGGTGGGTGGATTCCATGATTTGCTCCACGGCCGCCACCCTCGCCTCATAGGACTCCACCACCTCCCAAGCCAGGGAAGCCATCTCGTCAGCCAAACGGGTCGTGGTCATCCCCGGTTCCATGGCTTAGTGAGCCGCCCGCTTCTTGGCCAGGGACTGGCACATGTGCTGCCAATGGTCCGAGGCCTGCTGAAACTGGCTTCGAAACCCCGCCAGCTCCTTCCGCACGTTGCCCAGGAAAGCGGCCACTTCTTCACTCCGCTCCTCCTGTTGGTTCTTTAGGTCCTGGAAGAACACCTTGAATTCTTTGGCTCTCAGCTGGGCCTGTTCCTTGAATTCCTTGCGGAACTCCTGCAGTTGGGTGGTGGTTCCCTCGCGCAGGTCCTTCAGCCGGGCCTGGCGGTCCTCAAAGGAATGGGAAATGTCCT
Source organism: Elusimicrobiota bacterium (assembly GCA_016207625.1). GTDB lineage: Bacteria > Elusimicrobiota > Elusimicrobia > FEN-1173 > FEN-1173 > JACQPF01. The sequence continues at coordinate 1,729 of JACQPF010000179.1, forward strand.
CGCAGAGGGTTTTCACTCCCTGCTCCCAGCCTCCGAAACCGTTTCCATGCCCCCCGGGGGACGCGGGATCTTTCTCCGCGGATTTCTTGAACTTCTTCTTCAATCTAAAAGACATAATAGGCCTCCGATGCCCCTTTTTTTCGCTTCCGCAACGGGCTCGGAAAAAAGGACCTGGCGAGGCACGCTCCGTATCAAGGATGCTCCGGCAGGAACTTTTTCCCAAAGCCAGCTCGACGGCTATTAAGCCGCCGGCGCTGCAGCAGACGTGGTCAGACCGATCGCTTCCGCGTATTTCAGGTAGGTTTCCACTGAAGCCACGACGGCCCGGGCCTCCACGGCCAACAGTTCGATCCCGACCAGCGAGATGCGAACCCAAGCGTCGATCACGACGCCTTTGTCCAAAACCCGGTCGATCACTTCCACCAGGCTGTTAGATCCCATCGATTTTTCAACGGCCATATGAGTTGCCTCCTCTTTTTTCAATCACAGATGATCCTGCCTCCAGTGTAAGGAAAAACCGCGGCGGATCAACTACATCCGGTTACACGGCGCGGATTTCCGACGGTGGATTATTTTTGACGCGGATTTTTTTCGGGTGAGGAAGGACGGCTCTGAATCTATCCGACCAGCTTGTAGCCGCCCGGGATGGACACGATGGGGGAATGACCGTTGACTTGCAAATCGTGACGGAGGCGGTGCACCATGACGTCCACCATTTTATAATCTCCGTCGCCGCCCCAAACCTGGTAGAGGAGCTGTTCTCGAAGAGCGCCCGCTTGGTGCCGCATGAGGAAACAGAGGAGGTCGAACCGTTTCGGACCCATGACATCGATCCGCCGTCCGCCCGCCCACACCTTGCGGGATCCAATATCAACGCAGACGCGGCCGCACCGCAACAGGCAGGGCTTGGGGACCTCACGGGCCGGGACCGCGGGAAGGCGCGATGAGGGAGATAAAGGGGAGCGGACCCGGGCCAACCGGTCCACCTGCCAAAGCAATTCCTGGGCGGTGAAAGGCTTGGAGAGGAACGCCTGAGCGCCCAGCGCCTCGACGCTGCTCCTTAAAACATGTGAAGTGTCCCCGAGCCCTGTCGAGATCATGATCGGGATATTTATCGTCTTGGGAGAAGAGCGGAGAAGCTTGAAAGTATCGATCCCGTTCAAGCCGGGCATGGCTAAATCCAGGATGACGAGGTGAGGATCTATTTTATGGGCATGATCCAACCCTTCGCGGCCGGACTTGGCGGAGATGAGTTTGTATTCATGGGGAACGAGGATGCGGTGGATAAGTTTGTGGATAACTTCTTCGTCATCAATAACCAATACTCGGCGTTGGCACATACTTTTCTCCAAAAACTTGGTGTGCGTCCCTGGGAATCCCGCGGAGAAAAAAACCGTCGACGGCAGCACTTAAGTTTATGCTCCTTGCGATGGCCCGGCAATGGGATTTGTGCTTATTTCACTGTCAGCCGTAGGCTGACATGACGGTCATTATTCCGTCAAATGGTTGGCGAGAGCGTAACGGGCAATTTCCACGTCGCTTGCAAATTTCATCTTTTGCAAAAGGCGGGTGCGATAGGTCGCCACGGTTTTCCGGCTCAGGTTCATCTCCGCGGCGATGGACTTCACGGTTTTTCCCTGGGCGATCCGGCGAAGCACCTGGATCTCCCGGTTGGAAAGCGCCTCGTGGGGAAGCTTCTCCGCGCCCCGGCTCAAGCTGGCGGCCAGCTTCTCAGCCAGGGAAGCGCTCACGTAGGTCCCCCCCGCCAGGGCTTTCCTGACGGCGGTCACCAGCTCATCCGAGAGGCTCTGCTTGGTCACGTACCCGGACGCCCCCAGTTTCAATGTCCGGGCGGCGAATTCGGCCTCGGGAAACATGCTCAACACCAAGACCGGCAAATTGGGCTTGAGCCGTTTCAGGTCCGACAGCACGTCCAATCCCCCCCGTCCGGGCATGGCGATGTCCAAGAGGACTATGTCCCAGTTCTCCCGGATCGCGCGGTCCATGGCGGCCTGGCCATCGCAGGCCTCCCCAAAGTCGGCGCGAAATTCCTCGGCCAGCATTTGTTTCAACCCCCGCCGCACCACCTCGTGATCATCGGCGATCAGCACGCGGACCATTAGGCCTCCCGACGCGGGATGCGCACTCGCACCGTCGTCCCGCCCCCTTCGCTTCCCTGGAATGTCGCCTCCCCGCCTAAAAGCGCGGCCCGTTCCCGAACCCCCAAGATTCCGAGGGACTTTGAACTGCTCGCCGCGTTTTGCGCCAGGCCTTTCCCATTGTCCGTGACGATCAACCAATGGGTCCCCTCGTCTTTTTTCAAAGCGACTTGCACCTCGGTCGCCTTCGCGTGGCGGATCACATTGGTCAAAAGTTCTTGAAAGATGCGGAAGAGGGCCGTCGAAATTTCCGGGCTTTCAGGGTCAAGACCTTCCCCCGATTCCAGGCGGCTGTGGATACCTGTTCGTTCCTGGAACTTCTTAAGCTCGCAATCAATGGCCACGGTCAGTCCCAGGTTGTCCAGGACCCCGGGCCGCAGTTCCATGGCGATCTTCTGCACCTCGTCCAGCGTGGCGTCCACCAGGTC